>NZ_JASHKX010000021.1:0-117294 GCF_030058635.1 Rhodococcus sp. IEGM 1305 | reverse complement strand
ACGGGCAGCTGTACACCGCCGTGGATGCGGACCTGATGCTCGCCTACAAGGAATCCGAGATCGGGCAGATCCTGCACGAGGGCATCAACGAGGCCGGCTCGACCGCCTCGTTCACCGCCGTCGGCACCTCCTATGCCACCCACGGTGAGCCGATGATCCCGCTGTACATCTTCTACTCGATGTTCGGGTTCCAACGCACCGGCGACGGCCTGTGGGCGGCGGCCGATCAGATGGCCCGCGGCTTCGTCCTCGGCGCCACCGCCGGCCGCACCACCCTCACCGGCGAAGGCCTGCAGCACGCCGACGGGCACTCGCTGCTGCTGGCCTCGACCAACCCGGCCGCCGTCGCCTACGACCCGGCGTTCTCCTACGAGATCGCGCACATCGTCAAGGACGGTCTGCGCCGGATGTACGGCGGCACCGACGGCGTGGACGGGTTCGGTGGCGAGGACATCTTCTACTACATCACCCTCTACAACGAGCCCTACTCCCAGCCCGCCGAACCCGCCGACCTCAACGTCGACGGACTGCTCAAGGGCATGTACCTGTTCAAAAAGTCCGAGGCATCGGGCCCGAAGGCGCAGATCCTGGTCTCCGGAGTCACCATGCCCGAGGGCCTGCGGGCCCAGGAACTGCTCGCCGACGAGTGGGGTGTGGCCGCCGACGTGTGGTCGGTCACCTCCTGGGGTGAACTGCGCCGCGACGGCATCGAATCGGAGCGCCAGGCCCTGCGCGACCCCGGCACCGACGCCCCGCTGCCGTATGTCACGCAGGCCCTGTCCGACGCCGCCGGCCCGTTCGTGGCGGCCTCGGACTGGATGCGCGCCGTCGCCGACCAGATCCGCCAGTGGGTCCCCGGCTCGTACACCACCCTCGGCACCGACGGGTTCGGCTTCTCCGACACCCGCCCCGCCGCCCGCCGGTACTTCAACGTCGACGCCGAATCCATCGTCGTCGCCGTGCTGTCCGCCCTCGCCGGCGAAGGCACCCTCGACCGCTCCAAGGCCGTCGAGGCCGCCAACCGGTACCGCATCGACGACGTCCGCGCCGCGGCCGTCTCGTACACGGACACCGGCAGCGCGTAACGCCGAGATCCTCCCCACCGCCGCCCGTGTGTCCGTCGGACTACACGGGCGGCGGTGGGCGTAGGTTCTTGACTATGGTCGAGCAGAGTCCGTTGGTCTCCCGCAGACGACAAACCCGGGATCCGTTGCCCGACGCACTGTTGCGTCGCGTCAAACAGTTCTCCGGTCGCCTCTCGACCGAGGCCGTCACGACGATGCAGGATCAACTGCCGTTCTTCGACGACCTCGATGCCGCTCAACGCTCCAACGTGCAGTTGCTGGTTCAGACGGCGGTCGTCAACTTCCTCGAGTGGCTCAAGAACCCGGACAGCGACATCCGGTTCAGCCTGGACGCGTTCCAGGTGATTCCGCAGGATCTCGCGCGCAGACTCACCCTCAGCCAGACGGTGGACATGGTCCGCGTGGCGATGGAGTTCTTCGAGCAGTGGCTCCCGGCGCTCGCCCGCAACGACCAGCAGCTGATCGCCCTCACCGAGGCCGTCCTCCGTTACGGCCGCGAACTGGGTTTCGCGGCCGCCTCGGTGTACGCGAGTGCCGCGGAGTCCCGCGGTGCGTGGGACACCCGGCTCGAGGCACTCGTGGTCGACGCCGTGGTCCGTGGTGACACGGGTTCGGACATGTTGTCGCGGGCGGCGACCCTCAACTGGGACGCCACCGCCCCCGCCACCGTCATCGTCGGCACTCCCCCCGAGGACGAACGGGTCTCCGTCGTCGGCACGGTCCACACCATCGCGCAGAAGCACGGTCGCGCCGCCCTCGCCGTGGTGCAGGGTTCGCGGCTCGTGATGGTCGTCAGCGGCGAACTCCAGGAGGGGTCGGGGCACTCGAGTTTCATGACCGACCTGCTCGGCAAGTTCTCGGACGAGCCGGTGATCATCGGGCCGACCACGCCGACGCTGGGTGCGGCGCACTTCAGTGCCGTCGAGGCGCTCGCTGCGATGCAGGCGGTCGCCGGCTGGCGGGGCGCCCCTCGGCCCGTTCACGCCGCCGAGTTGTTACCCGAGCGCGCACTGCTCGGGGACAACGCCGCGGTCACCGCTCTGAACGACCATCTGGTCGCGCCGCTGGCGGCCGCCGGAGGTGTTCTCACCGACACTTTGGACGCATATCTCGACTGTGGAGGTGCGGTTGAGACTTGTGCCCGGCAGCTGTTTGTTCATCCAAATACTGTGCGGTATCGACTCAAGAGAATCGCCGAAGTCACCGGTCGCGATCCGACGAATCCGCGGGATGCGTATGTACTCAGAGTGGCCGCCACGGTGGGTCGATTGACACATTCCCATAACGAACCCATATCACGTTTAACACCAGTCACACCCTTCCCATTCGGAGAAGCAGGGCTGTAACGAACGTCTGTCCAGATTCGATGCGAGGACCCCACGTGCAATTTTGTGGGAACCCAACAAATCCGCCGACAAAGGTTCATCCGCAACGACATCTCGCAGCACGCCGTTGACGGTGTTCTCTTGAAGAGTGATTTCGTTGCTCGCCCCGGGTCAGGGCTCTCAGACTCCCGGCATGCTCATCCCTTGGTTGGAGCTGCCGGGTTCTCATGACCGTGTCGCACTGTGGTCGAAGGCTGCCGGCCTCGACCTCGTCCGCCTCGGTACCACCGCGACAGCGGAGGAGATCACCGACACGTCGGTGACTCAGCCTCTCGTCGTGGCCGCCGCACTCCTCGCCTTCGAGGAACTCGACGCGCGTGGCCTGGTTCCCGCAGACACCATCGCGGCCGGGCACTCGGTCGGCGAACTCGCCGCGGCCGCGGTCGCCGGAGTCCTCTCCGCCGACGACGCCGTCGCCCTCGCCGCCGTCCGCGGCGCGGAGATGGCGAAGGCCTGCGCACTCGAACCGACCGGCATGTCCGCGGTCCTCGGGGGCGACGAGGCCGAGGTGCTCGCCCGCCTCGACGAACTGGGCCTCGAACCGGCCAACCGCAACGCGGCGGGACAGATCGTCGCGGCAGGTCTGCTGTCGGCGCTCGAGGAACTCGCGGCCAACCCGCCGGAGAAGGCGCGGGTTCGCGCCCTGCCCGTCGCAGGCGCGTTCCACACCCGGTTCATGGCTCCCGCGCAGGAGGCCGTCACCGTGGCTGCGTCCAAGATCACACCAGGTGAACCCACCCGCACTCTGCTCTCCAACGCCGACGGCGCACCGGTCGCATCCGGAGCCGACGCACTGACTAAACTGGCCGCGCAGGTAACCCGACCTGTGCGTTGGGACCTGTGTACCGCAAGCCTGCGGACCGCTCAGGTCTCCGCGATTGCGGAACTTCCACCAGCCGGAACCCTCGTCGGTATCGCCAAGCGTGAAATGCGCGGCACGCCGACTCTGGCACTCAAGACCCCGGGGGATATCTCCGCGCTAGCCGAACTGACAGAACTCGGCTAGTTTGCTGCGCGCACCTCGGTGCGTGCAGGGCCCGCAGGCGCGGCCGATGGGGACGTGCCTGCACAACTCCAGATACATCTACACCGAATCAGAAGGGAGCCACTCAGTGGCCGCCACTCAGGAAGACATCATCGCCGGACTCGCGGAGATCATCGAGGAGGTCACCGGTATTGAGCCGTCCGAGGTGACCATCGAAAAGTCTTTCGTCGACGACCTCGACATCGACTCCCTCTCCATGGTTGAGATCGCCGTCCAGACCGAGGACAAGTACGGCGTGAAGATCCCCGACGAGGATCTCGCCGGACTGCGCACCGTCGGTGACGCCGTGTCCTACATCCAGAAGCTCGAAGCAGAAGGTGGCGCCGACGCGGAGGCCGTGAAGGCGAAGCTCGAAGCTGCCAAGAACGACGAGGAGTGAGCTCAGCCGTGACTTCCGCCTCGACCAACGGGAAGCAGTTCCCCAACATCGTCGTCACCAGCCTCGCGGCCACGACGTCGATCGCTGGTGACGTGGATGCCACGTGGAAAGGCCTGTTGGCCGGCGAGAGCGGCATCGACACCATCCGGGAAGCCTTCGTCACGGAGAACGACCTTCCGGTGACGATCGGCGGCAAGCTCAAGGTGTCGCCCGACGAGTCGCTGTCCCGGGTCGAGATCCGCCGGATGAGCTTCGTCGAGCGGCTGGCGCTCGTCCTGGGCCGTCAGGTCTGGGAGAACGCCGGCAGCCCGGAGGTCGACAAGGATCGCCTCGGCGTCGTGATCGGCACCGGACTGGGCGGCGGCGAAGCTCTGATCGACGCCGTCGAGAAGATGAAGGCCGGTGGGTACCGTAAGGTGTCGCCGTTCGCCGTTCAGATGGTGATGCCCAACGGTCCGTCGGCCACCGTCGGACTCGAGCTCGGGGCCCGCGCCGGAGTGATCACTCCCGTGTCGGCCTGTTCCTCGGGTTCCGAGGCCATCGCCCATGCGTACCGCATGCTGGTGATGGGCGACGCGGACATCATCGTCGCCGGTGGTGTGGAGGGTTACCTCGACGCCGTGCCGATCGCGAGCTTCGCGATGATGCGCGCGCTGAGCACCCGCAACGACGATCCGAAGGCGGCTTCGCGGCCGTTCGACAAGGATCGTGACGGCTTCGTGTTCGGTGAGGCCGGAGCGATGATGGTCCTCGAAACCGAGGAGCACGCCAAGGCTCGCGGTGCCACCATCCACGCCCGTCTGCTGGGCGCGGGAATCACCTCCGACGGGTTCCACATCGTCGCTCCCGATCCTTCGGGTTCGGGCGCTGCGCGGGCCATGACGAGGGCGATCGAGACTGCCGGATTGACGAAGACGGACATCCAGCACATCAACGCGCACGCCACGGCCACGCCGATCGGTGACACGGCAGAGGCGAACGCCATCAAGGCTGCCGTCGGCAACCATGCTGCGGTGTACGCACCGAAGTCCGCGTTGGGGCACTCGATCGGCGCCGTCGGTGCGCTCGAGGCGGTGCTCACGGTCCTGAGTCTGCGTGACGGAGTCATTCCGCCCACGCTGAATCTCGAGAATCAGGATCCAGAGATCGACCTGGATGTCGTCAAGGGTGAAGCCCGTTACGGCGAGATCGATTTCGCGATCAACAACTCGTTTGGTTTCGGTGGGCACAATGTCGCGCTCGCCTTCGGCCGGGCCTGACAGCCGGTCCTGCTAGCTCGCGGGTGGAGACCCCTTCTCTGAAGGGGTCTCCACCCATCGACAGCCCACCCGGGCCCGCCACAAGGAGGACGCGATGACAATCTTGGCACCCGCGACTAAGTCCGATGCGTCAATCGATCCGCGCGATCCCCTTGCGCGCCTGGAGAAGCTGTTCGACGCCGGGACGGTCGTCCCCCTGCATCCGCGTGACAAGTCCGGTGTGCTGGCCGCGTCCGGCAACATCGACGGTGTCCGCACCATCGCATACTGCTCCGATGCCACCGTCATGGGCGGCGCCATGGGCGTCGAAGGCTGCAAGCACATCGTGACGGCGATCGACACCGCCCTCGAGGAAGACGCCCCGATCGTGGGTCTCTGGCACTCGGGTGGCGCGCGTCTCGCCGAGGGCGTCGAGGCCCTGCACGCCGTCGGACTGGTCTTCGAGGCCATGGTCCGCGCGTCCGGCCGCGTCCCACAGATTTCCGTCGTCCTCGGCTTCGCGGCCGGCGGTGCGGCGTACGGTCCTGCGCTGACCGACATCGTCATCATGGCGCCCGAGGCCCGCGTCTTCGTCACCGGACCGGACGTGGTCCGCAGTGTCACCGGTGAGCAGGTCGACATGGTGTCCCTCGGCGGTCCCGACACGCACACGAAGAAGTCGGGTGTCGCGCACATCGCCGCCCACGACGAGGGCGACGCCCTGCACCGGGCACGCCGCCTGGTGTCGATGTTCTGCGAACAGGGCGAGTTCGATCAGGCCGCGGCCGCGCACGGCGACACCGATCTCCGCGCGCTCATGCCCGAGTCGGCGAAGCGCGCCTACGACGTCCGCCCGATCGTTCACGAACTTCTCGACAACGTCGAGGGCGAGTCGAGTTTCGAGGAACTGCAGGGCAATTACGCCCGCAGCATCGTCACCGGTCTCGGACGCCTCGGCGGCCGCACCGTCGGAGTCATCGCCAACAACCCGCTCCGCCTGGGTGGCTGCCTGAACTCGGAGAGCGCCGAGAAGTCGGCTCGTTTCGTCCGGCTGTGCAACGCATTCGGCATCCCGCTCGTCGTGGTCGTGGACGTGCCCGGCTACCTCCCCGGTGTGAGCATGGAATGGGAAGGCGTCGTGCGTCGCGGCGCCAAGCTGCTCCACGCGTTCGCCGAAGCGACCGTTCCCCGCGTGACGGTCGTGACCCGCAAGATCTACGGCGGTGCCTACATCGCCATGAACTCCCGCGCGCTCGGCGCCACCGCCGTCTACGCGTGGCCCGATGCCGAGGTCGCCGTCATGGGCGCCAAGGCCGCTGTCGGCATCCTGCACAAGCGCGCCCTGGCCGCAGCGCCGGAAGACGAGCGTGAGGCCCTGCACGAGCGTCTGGCCGTCGAGCACGAGAGCATCGCCGGTGGCGTCGACCGCGCCGTCGCGATCGGTGTGGTGGACGAAGAGATCGACCCTGCCAAGACGCGCAGTGTCGTCACCGCCGCCCTCGCCGCCGCCCCCTCCAGCCGCGGCGACCACAAGAACATCCCGCTGTGATCTGAGCTCTGGTCGAGAGAAGGCCCCCGCCGTTGTTGTGGCGGGGGCCTTTTCGCGTCCGTGAGCGGGGTGTCAGCCGACGTCGCGGCGCAACCAGGTGACCTCGGCGCCTTCTCCGCCGCTGCGGAACGGCTCGAGAGCCTCGTCCCACGCGGTTCCGAGTGCGTAGTCCAGTTCGGCGGCGATGTCGCCGCCCGCTTGCATCAGTGCCCGTAGCCGCATCTCCCCCACGACGACATCGCCGTTCGCGCTGGTGGAGCCGTGCCACAGACCCATGCCGGGCACGTGGCTGTACCGTTCGCCGTCCACGCCCTCACTGGCGTCCTCGGTGACCTCGAAGCGCAGCATCGGCCAGGCGCGGAGCGCGTTGACCAGCCGTGAGGCGGTGCCGACAGGCCCCACCCAGCTGGTGGTCGCGCGCAGAACGCCGTTGGAGGCCGGCTGCGAGGTCCATTTCAGGTTGGCTCGGCAGTCGAGGGTCGCGGTCAACGCCCATTCGATATGGGGGCACAACGCGGCGGGCGACGAGTGGATGTAGACAACACCAGCCGTCGCGTCCGCGAACTGATTCAATGCGCGCACTCGAGCCTCCTGCTTCGACGAGGGACGTCTTCCCCAACGGCCTCAGTCGGTGTGTGCAGCGGGCTCGGTTGACCAGTGTGCCTTGTGATGCCTGTGTTGCGCCAGTGATTCGAGCAATCGGTGTGTCATCGTCTTCTGCGTTCCGAGAGGATACCGTCGCTCAGCTCGGTCCACAGGGGCTTGGCCCAGTCGCCGAAATCCCGGTCCGTCAATGCGACGCACGCCAGTCCGGCGGCCGGATCGACCCACAGGAAGGTGCCGGACTGCCCGAAGTGGCCGAACGTCCGCGGCGAGTTGCCGGTGCCCGTCCAGTGCGGGCTCTTGCCCGAACGAATCTCGAATCCCAGACCCCAGTCGTTGGGCCGCTGTGAGCCGTATCCGGGCAGGATTCCGTCCAGCCCGGGAAACTGCACGGAGGTGGCGTCCGCGAACGTCTGAGGCGAAATGAGGGCCGGGCGGAACAGTTCTGCTGCGAACCGGCCGAGATCGCCCGCCGACGCCTGCGCTCCGTGGCCGGCGGGCCCGACGAGCGCGGACGCGCTCATGAACAGTGGGGCGAAGACGGATTCCGCGACGTAGTCGGCGAAATCGATCGACGTCTCGGCGGTGAGGAAGTCGGCGAGCACCTCGTAGCCGGCGCTCGAGTAGATCCGCTTGCGCTCCGGTGCCGTCTGCACCCGGTTCGCATCGAACGCGAGACCCGACGCGTGCGCCAGCAGGTGACGCACGGTCGAGCCCTCCGGGCCTGCGGGCTGGTCGAGTTCGACGGCCCCCTCCTCGGTGGCCACCAGGACTGCGTACGCACAGAACAGTTTGGTCACCGAGGCCAGGGGGAAGACGCGCTGCTGGTCGCCGTACTCGCCGATCACCCCTTCGTCGTGCGACAGGACCACCGCCGCAGCGTTGTCCACGGGCCATCGGGCAATCTGATCGAGACTCTGCACCCGGTCAGCCTACGAGAGCGGCCCGCGGTCGGCTGCGGCGAGCCGTCACCAGTCGGCTTCGGTGTACCGGATGACGCCGCGAATGTTCTTGCCGTCGAGCATGTCCTGATACCCGTCGTTGACACCTTCGAGGGTGTAGGTGCGGGTGATCATGTCGTCGAGGTTCAGCTGCCCCGACTTGTACATGGCCAGCAGGTTCGGGATCTCGACCCGGGCGTTTCCGCCGCCGAAGATGGTGCCCTTCAGGTCCTTCTGCAGCATCGAGAAGAGGAACAGGTTCAGCTTGACGTCCATGTCGGTCATCGCACCCATGGCCGTGACGACGCACGTGCCGAACTTGCTGGTGAGCAACAGTGCTTCCTCGACGTATTCGCCGTGCATCTCCCCGACCGTGATGATCGTCTTCTGCGCCATCAACCCGTTGGTGAGCGCGATGATCGGCTCGATTGCGGCCGCGGCACTCTCGAACGCGTGGGTGGCCCCGAACTTCAGTGCCTGTTCCCGCTTCCACGGCACCGGGTCGATGGCGAAGATCTGACGCGCCCCGGACGCCACCGCGCCCTGCAGTGCGCTCATGCCGACGCCGCCGACCCCCATGATGACGACGGATTCGCCCGGCTTCACCTCCGCCATCCGCGTCGCCGAACCCCAGCCGGTGGGTACGCCGCAGCCGACGAGGGCGGCGACGTCGAACGGAATGTCCTTGTCGATCTTCACGACCGACGTCTCGTGCACGACCATGTAGGGCGAGAACGTCCCGAGGAGACACATCGGGATGACGTTTTCGCCGCGCGCGTGGATGCGGAAGGTGCCGTCGCTGATCGCCAGCCCGCTCAGGAGTCCCATTCCGAGGTCACAGAGATTCTGGTGTCCGGCCGAGCACGCCGGACAGCGTCCGCAGGCGGGCACGAACGAGAGCACGACGTGGTCGCCGACCTCGAGGTCCTTCACCTCCGGCCCCAACTTGGTGATGACGCCGGACCCTTCGTGACCGCCCATCACCGGGAAGGACGCCATCGGCATCGAACCGGTGACGATGTGGTGGTCGGAGTGGCACATTCCGGCGGCTTCCATGCGAATCTGCACCTCGCCCGCAACCGGATCACCGATCTCGATCTCCTCGACCGACCACGGCTCGTTCAGGCCCCACAGGATCGCACCCTTGGTCTTCATGTGACTTCCAACCCTTCATTCATGTCTGCGCATCTGCTGATGTGACGATAGACACAAACGGTCCGAATTGGAACACGTTCTACCGAATCGGGTCCGGGAATCCGAAACTGTTACCCCGACACGTCGTGGAGATGGTGGATCGGATCGTGGACGAAGTACTTGGCCAGCGACTCCACCGTGAACGATGCGCCGTCGCTCCGCCGCCCGGTCCGCACCCGGAATTCCGGCGCGACGGCCTCGAAGGCGTCCGCCACCGCCGCACCGGCCGCACGCAGCTCGGCGTCCACGACGGCCGGATCCTGCTCGTTGTAGCGCCCGGCGACCGCGGTCTCGTCCTGATCCCAGTTCGGGAACAGTGGATCCGTCTCGTCGAGCACGATCCGGAGCCGGACGTCGAAGATCCGGAACACGTCGCGAACGTGTGCGGCATACTCGAGCGCCGACCACGTCTGCTCGTCCGGCCGGACCCTCACATCGGGGCGGGTGAGGACCGGCGACCATGCCTCCGCGTTCGCCCGGACCAGCGCCGGAATGTCCTCGTACCGGGTTGCCGCCGAGTCGAACCCGCAGTCGGGGCACGCCCGGTCGAGGACCCAGGTCCAGTTCTTCGTGTCGGGAGTGATCGCCATGGCGGTCATCGTAGAACGGCCACAGGTCCCGCCGTGCGAATGCCGCCCACCGGTACGGTCGCGAGCATGCACGCCACCTTCCTCGGTGTTTCCACGATCCTGTTGTCCGACGGCGAGACGTCGCTGATGACGGACGGGTTCTTCTCCAGGCCGCCGCTCCTGCGCTCGGTACTCCGGCCGCTGCGCCCCGACGGTGCCGCCGTCGACCGGGCCCTCACGCGAACTCGAACCGACCGCCTCGCCGCCGTCCTCGTCGCGCACTCGCACTACGACCACGCGATGGACTCCCCCACGGTTGCGGAGCGCACCGGTGCGGAACTCGTCGGTTCGCCGTCGACGCGTCACATCGCCGAGGGTTACGGGTTCGCGATGGACCGGTTCCGGACGATCCAGGTGCGAACTCCCGTGAGGTACGGCGCATTCGAGGTGACGGCTCTACCCGCCGAGCACAGCCCCCGGGCGAAGTTCCCGGGCACGATCGAACACGCGGTGCACCCACCGGCATCGATCGGCGAATACGCGCAGGGCGACTGCTTCTCGTTCCATTTCGCGCACCCCGACGGCCGCGTCCTCGTCCACGCCAGTGCGAACTTCGTTCCCGGCGCGCTCGACGGATACGACGCCGACACCGTCTATCTCGGCATCGGCACACTCGGCAAGCAGTCCGACCGCTTCCGCCGCGACTACTGGGACGCACTCGTGACCCGGACCGGCGCACGGCGGGTGATCCCGATCCACTGGGACAACTTCTGGAAGCCACTCGACCGGCCGCTGACACCGCTCCCCCGCTTCGCCGACAACTTCCGGCGGTCCCTGCGGTTTCTCACCGAGAGAGGCCTGGCCGAAGGTGTCGACGTGCAACTCCCGGTTGCCTGGGAACGAGTCGATCCGCTGGCCTAGTCCGGGCTTCGCTCGCTCAGAGCTTGTAACCGATCGTCCGGAGCAACGCCTTGCGGTCGGCGACGTCGGCATCGGTCTCGACACCGGCGGGTGGGCGTCCGTCGATCACGCCGGCGATGCCCCGGCCGAGTTCCGTCTCGGCCACGATGATTTCGAGGGGGTTGGCGGTGGCGCAGAAGATGCCGCACACCTCCGGCACCTGCTTCAGCGTGTTCAGGACGTTGACCGGGTAGCCGTCCTCCAGGAACACGAAGAACGAGTGTCCCGCGCCGACCGCGACGGCGTTGCGGGTGGCCAACTCGACGAGACGGTCGTCGTTGCCGGAGCAGCGCACGAGGCGAGGACCCGAGGCCTCGCAGAACGCGACACCGAACCGGAGGTGCGGGCTCACTCCGACCAGGGCCTCGTGCACGTCCTCGACGGTCTTGATGAAGTGGGACTGTCCGACGATCACGTTCATGTCGTCGGGTTTGTCGATCGCCACGATCTGCAGATCCACGATGGCCTCCTCGGATGCCTTTCAGTCTGCCCCGCTCCGGCACGGAGAACAACGACGGAGCGGGCGTTCGACTTCGGGGATCCGCGGACAACGGTGGGGCGGGCGGGGCTCGAACCCGCGACCAATGGATTATGAGTCCACGGCTCTAACCGACTGAGCTACCGCCCCATCGCCGCACTACTCGCGATCGCGGCGTGCCGATGTTACCGTGCGCCCGCCGTGGGCGCGTAGCCGGGACGAAGCCCGCCCTGACAGGACTTTTCGTGGTCGGCGAACCGAATCGTGTCCCGACGTGGGCACTGCCCCGTCGCCGTGTGTGCGAACGCGTCTTCCGGGGTACGCGGATGTGATCCGCACTGCGGAGGACCACGAGACGGGAGCACAGGATGAGCGTCGAACGACCAGGACCCGAACCGGACGATGCACCGGCGCTCGACGACGGAGGGGGCGTTCGGCCGGGTGACACGCCACCGGATGCCGGCCAGACCTCGGGGTTGTCGCATCCGCAGCCGATGCCGGGCCGGACGGTGCCGATCCTCGCGTTCATCGTGGTGGGTCTACTCGTCCTCGCGGTCGCGGCCTTCTTCGTCGCCCGCGTGTTTGCGTTGTTCGACTGAGGTGACCGGCGCGGACGCGTCTGCGACGAGTTCGTACCGTCGCCCGTACGTTTCAACGAGGGCCTGGATCGCGGCGACCACCGGCACCGACACCAGGGCGCCGACCGGGCCGAACAGCGAGGCGCCCACGATCACCGATCCGAACGCGACCGCGGGGTGGATCGAGACCGTCGCGGAGGTGATGCGCGGGTGCAGCACGTAGTTCTCGATCTGCTGGTAGACGGTCCCGAACACGATCACCCACACACCGTCCATCGGCTGGGACGCCGCTGCGATGATTGCGGGGAGGGCGATCGCGAGGTAGGTGCCCAGGGTGGGGACGAACTGCGAGACGATGCCGGTCCACAGCGCCAGCGGCAACCAGTAGGGCACGCCGATCGCCACGAGGAAGATGCCCGTGGCGACCGAACTCACCGCAGCGAGGATCAGCCGTGACACCACGTATCCGCCGGCCTTCTCGACCGAGATCTCCCACACCACCGAGATGGCCCGCTGTTGCCGCGCCGGGAACCAGCTCGAGATCGTGCGGCGAAGGGCAGGCCCCTGCGCGGACATGTAGAACACGAACAGCAGCAGCGTCAGCATCTGGAACACGACGCCGAGCAGCGACGACAACACACCCAGAACTCCCGGTGTGAACCGCTCGGCGAGGTCTCGGATGGTCTCGGGTGTGAGGTGGATCAGATCCTCGCCGGTCGCGAAGTCGGTGTCGAACACGCGATTGGACCAGTCGGTGACCGAGGACAACGCACCCGGCAGGGCCTTGAGGAGCTGGGCGAGTTGCTGGGCGAGCAGTGTCCCGAAGAGTGCCAGGAACCCGATGGCGAAGACGAACAGCGCGAACAGGACGAGCCCGGTGGCGGCTCCGCGCCGCAACCCCCGGCGCTCGAGCCAGTCGACGACCGGTTCGATGGTGATACTGAACAACCACGCGAGGAACAGCAACCCCAGAAAGCTCCGCAGGTTGACGAACAGCCACCCCGACAACTGGTAGGCGGCGACGGCCAGCAGGACGTAGAGGATCGAGGGCAGAAGCCACCGCGGGGCGTCGCCTGTGCCGAAGCGCCCGATCGACCCTGTCCGCCCGGTTTCGCGGCCGTCCTCGCTCATCGCACACCCCGCGATCGATTGCTGCCGATACAGCGGGAATGTACTCGCCCCGGAGGGTGCACCTGTCCGAATTGGCCGGGCGCAGCAGAAAACCCCGCCCGGATGAACCGGACGGGGTTTCGGTGCTCCCCCGGCTGGACTCGAACCAGCAACCGTCCGATTAACAGTCGGAAGCTCTGCCAATTGAGCTACAGGGGATTATTCTGCTGTGCTTCGCCGTTCCCGGCGATGCGAGAGAAACTGTAGCGCATAGCCCCACCCCAGTACCAAATCGCCTGCCTGTCGACGCATCAGGCAGGATGGGTGCAGGTCGTTGTGCGTCGGGAGGAAGCGGGAATGATGCGGTTGTTGATCGGTATCGCTGCGGGGTACGTGCTGGGTACGCGAGCAGGACGTGTGCGCTACGAACAGATCAGCCGGGCCACCAAGGCCGTGGCCACCAGCCCGGCCACGAAGAAGGTGCTGCAGATCTCGCGTCAGAAGCTGTCCGACTCCCTGAACACTCAGCCGAAGCTCGAGCCCATGAAGCCGCTCGACGAGGAAACGACCATCCTGGTTCCCCAGGATCAGCTCAAGAAGAAGTAGCCGGCGGCGGCCGGGTCAGCCGGCCATCCCGTCCCGGTTGGTGTCGCCGATCGCCTGATCGAGCAGGCTGCGGCGGTACTGCTCCAGGGCGACGAGGTCGCCGAGCAGCGAATGGAACTCGTCCGACGCCGTGGCCGGTGAAATGCGCTGCAGCTTGGACTTCAGTTCCGCCACCTGCTCCCCCACCCACACCTCCTGCAGGCGTGCGATCACGCCGGAGATGTATCGCGGCACGGTGTCCTCTTCGGCGGGCAACGGCTCGACGGCGAGTTCCGACACGAGCGACGCCGCGGTGACGTCGTCGACACCGCGGCTGACCGCGTCGACCCACTCGCCGCCGCCGAGTCCCGCGCTGGTGCCGCCGGACGCGATCATCGACTCACGGATCACGACGTACGTCGGATGCGTGAACGTCTCCACCGGCAGCGAGTCGAATACGGTGCCCGCGATCGCCGGGTACTGCAACGCACCCTTCAGTGCCTCGCGCTGCGCCCACAGCGTCGGATCGTTCGGCCGGGGCCGGGTGAGCCCGACCGGCAACTGCGGTGTGTCCTGGTCCTCGTCCCGGGCGGCCTTCTTCTTGAGCGGCGCAGGCAGCGACCCGCGGGTGGACGCCCGCTTGCGCGCCTCGTCCCGCACCCGCTGCCGGACGGCGGCGATGTCGTCCCAGCCCACCCAGCCGGACAACTGGACGGCGTAACTGTCCCGCAGCGTCGCTTCCTTGATCTGCGCGACCACCGGCACGGTGCGCCGCAGCGCCTCGACCCGGCCCTCGGCGGTCTCGAGGTCGTGCTCGGTGAGGATCGACTTGACCACGAACTCGAACATCGGTGTGCGACGCGCCACCAGGTCGCGGACGGCGGCGTCACCGGACTTCTGCCGCAACTCGCACGGGTCCATGCCCTCGGGTGCCACGGCGACGAACGTCTGCCCGGCCATCTTCTGGTCACCCTCGAACGCCTTCATCGCCGCGGCCTGGCCCGCGGCGTCCCCGTCGAACGTGTAGATGATCTCGCCGCGAAAGTAGCTGTCGTCCATCAGCAGTCGCCGCAGCATCGCGAGGTGGTCCTCACCGAACGCGGTGCCGCAGGCGGCGACGGCGGTCTTGACCCCGGCCAGGTGCATCGCCATGACGTCGGTGTATCCCTCGACCACCACGGCCTGATGCCCCTTGGCGATGTCGCGCTTGGCGAGGTCGAGCCCGAACAGCACCTGAGACTTCTTGTACAGCATGGTTTCCGGCGTGTTGACGTACTTGCCGGGCATGGTGTCGTCGTCGAACAACTTGCGGGCGCCGAACCCGATGACGTCGCCGGACAGGTTCCGGATGGGCCAGAGCAGGCGCCGGTGGAAGCGGTCGATGTGACCACGCCGCCCGGCTTTCGACAGGCCCGCAGCCTCGAGCTCCTTGACGTCGAAACCCTTGCCCAGCAGGTGCTTCGTGAGGATGTCCCAGCCGTCGGGTGCATACCCGCACCCGAACTGCTGCGCGGCCTGCGCGTCGAAGTTCCGTTCCGTCAGGTAGTCGCGGGCCGCCTGCGCGTCGGGTTCCTGCAGGCGCGCCGAGTAGAACTCCTGCGCGGCCGCGTTGGCCGCGACCAGCCGGGAGCGGGTGCCGCGGTCGCGTTGCACCGAGGTGCCGCCGCCCTCGTACGAGATGGTGTAGTTCAACCGGTCGGCGAGCTGCTCGACGGCCTCGACGAAACTGATGTGGTCGATCTTCTGGAGGAAGGAGTAGACGTCGCCGCCCTCGCCGCACCCGAAGCAGTGGTAGTGCCCGTGATTGGGCCGCACGTGGAACGACGGCGACTTCTCGTCGTGGAACGGGCACAGCCCCTTCATGGAGTCGCCGCCCGCGCGCTTGAGGGAGACGTACTCCCCCACGATGTCCTCGATCCGTGTGCGCTCGCGAATGGCCGCAACGTCACGATCAGGGATTCTGCCAGCCACGAACGACAGTCTAGGCGCTCCGCCGCAGCCCGAACTTCCGCCTCGGGGTCAGCAGTTCGACGGGGCGGGAATCCCGGCGAATCGGTCGCCGAGATAGCCGAATGCGGGACCGGCACCGAGCATGGTGGCGGTGCCGTGGTCGGCGCCCGGGATCACGTCGAACTGCACCGGCACACCCTGTGAGCAGTACCGGGCGACGGTGTTCTGTACCGGCCCGATGGCGACGAGGGGGTCCGCGCTGCCGTGCCAGACGAACATCGGCGTCCTCGGCACTCCCGGATACAGTTCGACGCTGTTCTCGTCCATCACCGAGCGGCCGGACGGATCGGCGAGGATGCCGGGACCGTTGGTCAGGTCGGGTAGCGACTTCCCCGCACCGGCGCCGAGGATCGAATCCGTGCACATGTTGCTCATCTGCGCCCGCAGGGCGAGTCCGTCGCCGTTGAGGCCGTCTCCGAGCGGTGACCGCGTCGGGTATTCACGCTCGAGACCGATGGCGGCCGCGAATCCCAGGCCGAACGCCTGCGAGCGGGTGCTGCCCAGCCGGTCGGCCAGTTCACCGATGTTGACCGGTGTGCCGCCCTGGGCCACGCCCACGATGTTCAGTTCCGGGGCGTAGGTGGGTGCGAGCGCCGCAGCCCAGTTGGTCGCCATGGCGCCGCCCGAATAGCCGGCCAGCCCGACCGGACTGCCACCGAGTCCTGCTTCCGGGAGCCGCTGCGCGGCGCGGACACCGTCGAGGACGAGCCGGCCGCCGAGTTTCGCGGCGCCGTATGCGCTGGTCGGTCCGAGGTGGTCGGGCACGGCGACGGCCCAGCCGCGCGCGAGCAGGGCGTTGAGGGCGGGCCCCTCCTGGATTCCGCCGTTGAACAGCTGATGGGACGGCGCGCACTCGAGCCCGAGCGCGTTGACGAAGGGCTGATAGGACACGAGCGGCCGGTTGGCGGGGGTGCCGCGGGGCACCAGCACCGTGGTGATCGCGGCGATGGGCGCTCCGGCGGAGTTGGTCGACTTGTACTTCACCTGCCAGGCGTCGGCGGTGGGGAAACCGGTGGCGGCGACCGGTCGGCTCGCCAGCACGTCACCGTCGGCGCGTGCCCCGACGTCGGCGGGCGCACCGTAGAACGGGTCGGGGTCCGCGAACGGGTACGCGGGCGCGGCGTGCGCCGCGGGTGGGGCCAGTAGGGCGGCACCGACCGCCACCGCCAGCGCTGCGGACGTCGAACCGATGATCTTGCGCACTGCAGACTTCATCCGGTCTCCCTGACCATTGGGTGCGAGCTGTCTCTAGACCTATTCGTAGCACCGCGGCGGCAGGATGGGTCCGGCTTCCGAACTTTGTCAGCCCCAGCTCGCCTGTGCTCCGAGACTGGACTTGTCGACCCGTTCGAGACGGCTCTCGGTGTAGGAGGCGATCTGGTCGACGACGACCCGGACCCGTGCGGGGTCGTCGGCCGCGGCGTTCCAGGCGGGAATCAGGATGGGGTCGAGACCGGCGGGTGCGGTCGCGAGCAGCCATTCGGCGACGCGGTGCACGCGGTCACGCTGGCGTGCCTGCCGCGCCCGGTGGCCGGCATCCGACATCACGTAGTTCAGTGCGAACGTCTTGAGCAGCGCCACCTCCGCCGCCACCACCGGCGGGACCACCAGGTCGGCGTCGTACCGGGCGACCGGCTTGTCGCCGTGGATGTCGCGGGTCCCGATGATCGCGGCGGTCGCGAACCGGCCTACCAGTTCGCTGGTGAGGTTCTTCAGGGCGACCGAACTGCTGAGCGTGCCGTCGTAGCTGCCCACCTCGACGACGACGGGCAGACGACTCAACCGCGTCGCGGCCTCGACCAGTTCCTCCACGTCGAGGCCCGGGAACTCCGACGCACCGAATTCGGCGAGCGCCCGCTGATCCACCGGATCGGCCAGTGAACGCAGATCGATGCGCCCGTCGATCACGCCGTCCTCGACGTCGTGCACGGAATAGGCGACGTCGTCGGCCCAATCCATGACCTGCGCCTCGAGGCACTGGTGGCCGTCGGGGGCACCCTCGCGGATCCACGCGAGCACGTCGGCGTCGTCGTCGTAGGCCCCGAACTTCGCGCCGGGGCGCGGCCGGGTCCACGGGTACTTGATCGCCGCGTCCAGCGACGCGCGGGTCAGGTTGAGCCCGGCACTGCTTCCGTCGGGGTAGAGCACCTTCGGTTCGAGGCTCGTGAGGATGCGCAGATTCTGGGCGTTGCCCTCGAACCCCCCGCAGCTTTCCGCGACCTCGTCGAGGGCCTTCTCCCCGTTGTGACCGTACGGCGGGTGGCCGATGTCGTGCGCGAGGCCGGCGAGGTCCACCAGATCGGGATCGCAGCCGAGACCGTCGGCGATTCCGCGACCGATCTGCGCAACCTCGATCGAGTGCGTCAACCGTGTCCGCGGAGTGTCACCGTCCCGGGGGCCCACCACCTGGGTCTTGTCGGCGAGTCTGCGGAGCGCGGCCGAGTGCTGGACGCGGGCGCGGTCGCGGGAGAAGACGGATCGGTGTTGCGCGGCCGCGATCTGGCTGCCCGGGATTCCCGCCCGTTTCGGTGCCTCGCGGACCCGGCGGGCGACGTCGTGCGCGGAGTACACGTCGCCGAGGGGTGTCGTGTGTGCTGTCATCGAATGTCTACTGTCCCGCCGTGTAGGGGAAGTCGGCCGAGAAGTGGGTGAGCTGGTACCAGATCAACGCCCCTGTCTCCCGGGCGATTCCGTGCAACTGGGATTCGCGGGTGAACACGGCGGGCCCCTGCCGGGTGGGCGCCGTCCACGCGTCGAGTCCGGCGTCGCGTGCCATCGTCCGCGTCCGCAGCGAATGCCACGGGTCGCTGACCAGGACCGCCGAATCGATGCCCTGCGCCCCCATCGCCTCACTCACCGCCTCGATGCTGAGCAGGGTGTCGGACCCCTCCTCGACCGCGGTGATGCTGTCGGCGGGGACGCCGCGCGAGATCAGATAGTTCTTGCCGGACGCCGCCTCGGTGTACTCGTCGCCCTCCTGTTTGCCGCCGACCGTGATGACCTCGGGGGCCACCCCGCGCTCGTACAGCTTGTACGCCTGCTCGAGCCGGGCCTCGAACACCGACGACGGGGTTCCCGAGTACTGGGCGGCCCCGAGCACGACGATCGCGTCGGCGGCGGACGTGTCGTCGATCCGCGCGACCTGCCACACCCGGACCGCGGTGCCGAGCACCAGCGCGGCGGCGAGGAGGACCACGCCGGCGATGATCCGGCGGGTCCACCGGGCCAGCGTGCCGGCGAACCCCAGGCGCGCAGGACGGCGCGGGAGATCGTGGCGTTCACGGCTCGGTGCAGAATTCACTCCCTGATTCTGCCAGCTGTCGCCGAACTGTCCCGATGACGACTCGCCACACCCGATAGATTTGCTGCCATGCCACTCGCACCGCGCCTCGAGCAGACGCCGTCGTTCCGCTCCCGACTTCCCCGTGCTCGGCGGTTCGCCGCCGTCGGCGGCGTCTCCGCACTCCTGACTCTCGTGGCGATCTTGTTCTCTCCCGCGATCGCCTCGGCGGACGCACCGTTCCGTCTTCCCGGGCAGATCACGGACACCGTCGGCGTGCTCGACGCCGACCAGCAGAGCGACGTCCAGGCCGCGATCGACCAGCTGTACGACGAGCACAAGGTGCGGTTGTGGGTGGTGTACGTGCCCGACTTCAACGGGCTCGGCGCCGGTCCGTGGGCGGATCAGACGGCGCAGGCGTCCTCGCTCGGCGACCGCGACGCCCTGCTCGCGGTCGCGACGGTCGACCGCGAGTACGCCCTCATCGCGCCGGACGGACTGTCGGAGATCACCAGCGACGAGGCCGAGTCGATCCGGGTGGATGCGGTGGAACCCGCCCTGCGCGAGGAGGATTGGGCCGGAGGCGCGATCGCCGCAGCAGGCGGCCTGGGCGACGCGATGACTCCGGGCGAAGGAATGTCGGTGCGCACACTGCTGATCGGCGGCGGTGTGGTCGTCGTGGGTGCGGGTGGCGTGGTGCTGTATTCGCGGAAGAAGAAGCACGACCGCACCCGTGCCGGCGTCGAGGCGGCGCGCAGCATCAGCCCCGAGGACACCGCCGCGCTGACGGCGCTCCCGCTGCCGACGCTGGACGAGCGCGCCAAGGAGGTGCTCGTCGAGACCGACGACGCGCTGCGTACGAGTCAGGAGGAACTCGACCTGGCCCGCGGCGAATTCGGCGAGCAGGCCACAGCATCGTTCACGGCGGCGTTCGACACGGCGAAGGCGACGCTCGCGGCCGCGTTCACCGTCCGTCAGCGACTCGACGACGCGATCCCCGAGACCCCGCAGCAGCAACGGGAGATGCTCATCGACATCATCACCTCGTGCGGGCGCGCCGACCGCGAACTCAATGAGCGGGTCCAGGAGTTCGACGGACTCCGGGACCTGCTGATCAACGCCCCCGACCGACTCGACGGGCTCACCCGGGACATGGTCGCGCTGACCGTGCGCATCCCCGATTCCACGCAGACGCTCGCCACCCTGCAGACCGAATTCCCGGCCGCCGCACTCGCTTCCGTCGCCCACAACGTGACGATGGCGGAGGAGCGGCTCGCGTTCGCGGAACGGGCCGTGGCCGACGGACGGGACGCGGTCGCCCTGCCGCCCGGGAAGCAGGGACCGGCGGTGTCGGCGATCCGCGGAGCCGAGGGCGCCCTCGAACAGGCCCGGACGCTGCTCGACGCCGTCGACCACGCCGCGGAAGACATCCGGCACGCCATCGCGACGCTGCCGGCCGCGATCACCGACGTGGAGGCTGGGATCGCGGCCGCCGCCCAGTTCACCGAGCAGGGTGGGGACCGGCTCGCGTCGGCCCGCGCCGCGGCCGAGGCAGCGCTGGCGGCGGCGCGGGCCGCCGCGGACACCGACCCGCTCGGCAGCTTCACCCAGATCGTCAAGGCAGACGCGGAACTCGACGCCGTCCTCGCCGAGGCGCAGGAATCCCGGCAGCAGGCCGAGCGCGCACAGCAGCGTCTCGAGCAGGACATCGTGGCCGCGCAGTCGCAGGTCACGGCAGCGTCGGACTTCATCGGCACCCGACGCGGCGCGGTGGGAGCGGACGCCCGGACCCGCCTCACGGAGGCGCAGCGGCACCTGGCGGGCGCGCAGCAACTCCGCGGCACCGACGCCTCCCGCGCGCTTCAGCACGCCCAGGCCGCGGCCGCCCTGGCGGCCGACGCACTGCGCCTGGCGCAGAACGACGTGAGCCGCTGGGAGTCCCGCCAGCGCCCAGGGCCCGGAAGCGGTGGCGGGAACGCCACCGGCGCGATCCTCGGCGGCATCCTGATCGACAGCATCCTGCGCGGCGGATTCAGCGGCGGCAGCAACTGGGGAAGCCGCGGCTCCGGCGGTGGCCGCAGCAGCGGCCCGCGGTCCTTCGGCGGCCCGAGCAGCTCCGGCCGGATCAGTGGGGGCGGCCGATTCTGACGTCCTCCCGAGTCTTCGTCGCATTCGCTTGCGTCGCGGCCACCGCCTGCGGCGTCCTGTCGGGCTGCGAGGGCGGGGACCCGGCCGAGGACGACGCGATCCCGCTGTCGGCTGAGGCCTATCGCAGCCGGGAGGACGACGCGGCAGGTGGGCGGATTCACGTGCGGATCGCGAACACCGGCGATGCGCCCGTCGCCGTGACATCCGTGGCGTTGGACAGTCCCGGCTTCGAGGCGGCGCCCGCGACCCGGCGCGTGGTCGAACTCGGACCCGGCAGCCGGATCGATGTCGAGGCCGAATACGGCCCGGTGCGCTGCGACACACCCCCGGAGCCGGCGTACGCCCTGATCGGGGTCGCCGATCGGAACGGCTCGCCCGTACGGGTGCCGCTCGCAGCCCCCTACGACGTCCTCGGCCGAATCCACGACGGCGACTGCGCCGCAGAGGATCTGGCGCGGGCCGTACCGGTGACACTGATCCCGGCGGCGGCTCCGCCCGAGCCGACCGCACCCCTGCCCGCCCAGCTCGTCGTGAGCCGGGGAACGGCGTCGGGTGACATCCGGGTGGACGAGATCGGCGGCAGCGTCCTGTATGCGCTGCACGGCGCGCTGCCCGCCACCATGCGGGCGGGCGAGGACCGGCTGAGCGTCGACCTCACGATCGACGCGGCGCGCTGCGACCCCCATGCCCTCGCGGAGGCGAAGAAGCCCTTCGTCTTTCCGCTGTGGATCGCCGTCGGCTCCTCGGCACCGGAATACTCACGCATCCCGGTGTCCGAGGAGAACCGGCGAATCCTGACGAACTATCTGACCGCGACCTGCGGCGCGCGCAGGTGACGGCGGATCAGGAACCGATGAGGCGCTGCGCCAGGTAACCCTCGACCTGGTCGAGCGCGACCCGCTCCTGAGCCATGGAGTCACGCTCACGCACGGTCACGGCGTGGTCCTCGAGCGTGTCGAAGTCCACGGTGATGCAGAACGGTGTGCCGATCTCGTCCTGACGGCGGTAGCGGCGGCCGATCGCGCCGGCGTCGTCGAACTCGACGTTCCAGTGCTGGCGGAGCGTCGCGGCGAGATCCTTGGCCTTCGGCGTCAGATCCGCGTTACGCGACAGCGGCAGCACCGCGGCCTTCACCGGGGCGAGACGACGGTCCAGACGCAGCACGGTGCGCTTGTCGACGCCGCCCTTCGCGTTCGGCGCCTCGTCCTCGGTGTACGCGTCGACGAGGAACGCCATCAGCGACCGCGTGAGACCGGCTGCCGGCTCGATGACGTACGGCGTGTAGCGCTCACCGGTGGCCTGGTCGTAGTAGTTGAGGTCGGTGCCCGAATGCTTCGAGTGGGTCGACAGGTCGAAGTCGGTGCGGTTGGCCACACCCTCGAGCTCGCCCCACTCGCTGCCCTGGAAGTGGAAGCGGTACTCGATGTCGACGGTGCGCTTGGAGTAGTGCGACAGCTTGTCCTGGGCGTGCTCGTACAGGCGCAGGTTGTCCTTGTTGATGCCGAGCCCGGTGTACCAGTCCATGCGGTAGTCGATCCAGTACTGGTGCCACTCTTCGTCCTCGCCGGGCTTGACGAAGAATTCCATCTCCATCTGCTCGAACTCGCGAGTGCGGAAGATGAAGTTTCCGGGCGTGATCTCGTTGCGGAAGCTCTTGCCGATCTGGCCGATGCCGAACGGGGGCTTCTTGCGCGACGTGGTGAGCACGTTCGCGAAGTTCACGAAGATGCCCTGCGCGGTCTCGGGGCGGAGGTAGTGCATGCCCTCTTCGCTCTCGACCGGGCCGAGGTACGTCTTCAACATCATGTTGAAGTCGCGGGGCTCGGTCCACTGACCGACCGTGCCGCAGTCGGGGCAGGCCACGACGTCCATCGGGACGTCGTCCGGGTTGTCGAGGCCCTTCTTCTCCGCGTAGGCCTCCTGCAGGTGGTCCTGACGGTGACGCTTGTGACAGTTGAGGCACTCGACCAGCGGGTCGTTGAACACGCCGACGTGACCGGACGCCACCCACACCTCGCGGGGCAGGATGACCGAGGAGTCGAGGCCGACGACGTCCTCGCGGCTGGTGACCATGTTGCGCCACCACTGCTTCTTGATGTTCTCCTTGAGCTCGACGCCCAAGGGGCCGTAGTCCCAGGCCGACTTCGTGCCTCCGTAGATCTCACCGCACGGGTAGACCAGGCCACGACGCTTGGCGAGATTGACGACGGTTTCGACTTTGGACTTCGGTGCCACTCGGGTGCTCTCCATCTGGGTAATAGATGCATGGTTCACGTGCGCTTTTCGGAGCCCAGCCTATCTGCCCGACCGCGGTCGGTTCACCCACCCGGTTGACATGCGTATTCGTGCATATCAAAATGGAATCGATTTGCAATAAGGTGAGGGTGATCCTCCCGGGCCGACGGCCTCGCGGCCACGGTCCCGTCCATTGTCCGGCACTCCGAAGGAGATCACTGGTGAGCGTCATCGATCCCGGGGATCTGCATCCGTTCGAGGCGGCGGCGCCCGCCCACGTGCCGTCGAAGGAGACCCTTGCGGCGGCCGGCGACATCCTGCGCGCCCTCGCGGCCCCCGTCCGGATCGCGATCGTCCTCCAGCTCCGCGAATCGGAACGGTGCGTGCACGAACTCGTCGGGGCCCTCGGAGTCACCCAGCCACTGATCAGCCAGCATCTTCGCGTGCTCAAGGCCGCGGGCGTCGTGCGCGGCGAACGCACCGGACGTGAGGTCCTCTACCGCCTGGTGGACGACCACCTCGCCCACATCGTCGTGGACGCCGTCGCGCACGCCGAGGAAGGATAGAAGCCTTGACCCAGAACACCGGCCAGCGCAAGCCCGTCGTCGTGGGAGTACGCGCCACCAAGCAGCGCAGCGCCATCTCCGCGCTCCTCGACGACATCGAGGAGTTCCGGTCGGCGCAGGAACTGCACGACGAACTCCGCAAGCGCGGCGAGGGCATCGGGCTGACCACCGTCTACCGCACCCTGCAAACGCTCGCCGACGCCGGAACGGTCGACGTCCTGCGCACCGACAGCGGTGAATCCGTGTACCGGCGCTGCTCGTCCGGACATCACCATCACCTGGTCTGCCGTGCCTGCGGCTACACCGTCGAGGTCGAGGGGCCCACCGTCGAGCAGTGGTCGCAGTCGATCGCCGACGCACACGGCTTCTCCGACGTCAGCCACACCATCGAGATCTTCGGCGTCTGCAAGGACTGCACCGCAACGCAGTGAGCGTCAGGGGATCAGCCCCTGCCGTGCGGTGTCGGCCCCGCTCAACACGAGAAGCAGCATCGTGGTCAGTGCCTCGTCCTCGAGCCCGGCAGCCGGGAACGTGTAGCGCAGGATGACGTCCGCGAGCCGGCCGTGACCGAACACCGCGATCGAACCGAACTGCAGTGCGCCGTTCCGCTGCGCGACCTTCTTGTGCAGCGACGCGCTGACCGGACGATCCCAGGCCAGCACGCACGTCATCGACAACACATCGAGGCCCTCGGTGAGGGTCATCGCACTGATCGAGCACAGCGCCCCGGCGTACTCGAAACTCAGCGAACCGTCCTCCGCCCGGGTGACGGTGGCGAAGTGCTCGAGCGCGTCCGCCGCCCGCCCGAGCAGCGCGGACGCCCCGTCGACGGTCATTTCACACCACCGAACCGACGGTCACGCGACGCGTACTCGACACACGCCGCCCACAGGTCCCGGCGGTCGAAATCCGGAAACAGCTTCTCCTGGTACACCATCTCGGCGTAGGCCGACTGCCAGATCAGGAAGTTGGACGTGCGCTGCTCGCCGGACGGCCGGAGGAACAGGTCGACGTCCGGCATGTCCGGCTCGTCGAGGTACCGGGCCACGGTCGCCTCGGTGATCTTCTCCGGGTCGAGTTGCCCCGCCGCGACCCGCCTGCCGATCTCCTTCGCCGCGTCGGCGATCTCCGCGCGCCCGCCGTAGTTGACGCACATGGTCAGGTTCATGACCGTGTTGTGCTTCGTCAGCTCCTCGGCGATCTCGAGTTCCTTGATGACGCTGCGCCACAGCTTGGGACGGCGGCCCGCCCACCGCACGCGCACCCCCATCTCGTGCATCTCGTCGCGGCGACGACGGATCACGTCGCGGTTGAAGCCCATCAGGAAGCGGACCTCCTCGGGGCTGCGCTTCCAGTTCTCGGTGGAGAACGCGTAGGCCGACAACCATTCGACGCCCATCTCGATGCACCCGCAGACGGCGTCCATCAACACGGCCTCGCCGCGTTCGTGGCCCGCGGTCCGGGGCAGTCCCCGCTCCTGCGCCCAGCGGCCGTTGCCGTCCATCACCAGCGCGATGTGCCGGGGCACGAGTTCGGATTGCAGGCCCGGCGGGCGAGCACCCGAGGGGTGCGGGTCCGGCGGCCGGATCTGGCGCTCGGCCCCGGAATTATGCGGGGCTCGAGGTTCGCGTCGTCGAATCACGGTCCCCATCCTGCCTGACCGAATTCTCCACCCCTACCGCCGCATGCGGTCGTGCGCGTTCGATCAGCGGGAGAGTGCGGAGTTGCCGTTCGAGGTGCCACTGCAGGTGCGCCGCGACCAGACCGCTGGCCTGCCCCCGCAACGACTCGGGCACGTCCTCCGTGCTCGCCCAGTCGCCGCGGATCAGCGCATCCATCAGGTCGAGGACACCCGGTGACGGCGTGGCGGCGCCCGGCGGCCGGCAATGGACGCACACCGCTCCCCCGGCGGCCACGTGGAATGCCCGGTGCGGTCCGGGGGCGCTGCACCGCGCGCAGTCGTCGAGGGCGGGAGCCCATCCCGCAAAACCCATGGCCCGCAACAGGAAGGCGTCGAGGATCAGCTCGCACGGGCGGTTGTGCTCGGCGACGGCCCGCAGCGCCCCGACCGTCAGGCGATGCAGTTGCGGCGCCGGAGCCCGTTCCTCACCGGCGAGACGCTCGGCGGTATCGAGGATCGCGCACGCCGTGGTGTACCGGGAGTAGTCGTCGACGATGTCGGTCGCGAATGCGTCGACCGTCTGGACCTGGGTGACGATGTCGAGGTTGCGGCCGGGGTAGAGCTGCACGTCGATGTGCGCGAACGGCTCGAGCCGGGCACCGAACTTGGACTTCGTGCGGCGCACCCCCTTGGCGACCGCGCGCACCAGACCGTGCTGCCGGGTGAGGAGTGTGACGATACGGTCGGCCTCGCCCAGCTTGTGCTGCCGCAGGACCACCGCATTGTCTCGATACAACCTCACCGGTCCAGTCTCCCACGTCGAGGCGACCGCATTCCGCAGGCCGACCCGCGTGCGACGGTCAGGGCTCGGTGCGCCCGTCGCGCACGGCGTCGACGACGTCGCGGACTCCGTCGATGACGAGTTGCGGCTGCTCGATGTTGATGTTGTGGCCGCTGTTCGTGTTCGTGACATGCGTGGCACCCGGGACGAGTTGTGCCAGATCCGCCTGCGCCTTCGGCTGCACGGCGTCGAGGGCCGGGCCGTAGCCGGGATCGATGTCGGCGGGGAGGCTTCCGTTCGCAATGCCCTCCGCGATCTGCGGCGCCACCGAACGGTCGGCGGAGAGGACGACGAGCGGCTGGGGCCGGATCGGTTCGGCGGCGCGGATCTCGTCGAAGCTGCGGACGAAGTCGACACGCTCGAGGTCCGGGTACTCGTCGAGACTGTCCTGCTGCGGGGTGTTGAGCCGCAGGAACTCCTCGAACTGCTCCGGGGGCAGGAGCGTCTGCAGCTCCTCCGACTGCGCGTCGATCAGCACCATGCCCGCCACCTCGTCGGGATGGGTGCCGGCGAAGAGTCTCGCGATCTGACCGCCGTAGGAGTGGGCGGCCAGCACGTAGGGGCCGGGGCCGGCCTCGCCCGTGGCGCCCAGCAGCGACTGGAGGTCGGCGACCGCGTCCGTGGTGGTGATCGGCTGCGGAACCGGGTCGCTGCGGCTCAATGCGTCGTCGCCCAGCACGACTCCCGGCCGGTCGTACGAGCAGACTCGGGTGAACTCGGCGACCCCGTCGAAGGCCGAGGTGGCGGCCGGATCGGCCGTCGTCGTCCACTGATCGGCGCCGAACCGCAGACCCGATTCGAAGACCACCGTCGGTGATCCCGTGCCCGCGCACTCCAAGTAGATGTGGCGGTCCCCGCCGATGTCGACGGTGCCCGCGAAATCCTTGCTCGCGCCGTCGCCGTCATCGGTTCCGCACGCGGCGACGAGCAACACGACGCCCACTGCCGGGAGCCACCTCGACAACCGTTGCCTGTTCGGCACGACACACCTCGGAACCGGTCCGGAAACGCACCGCGCTCCCGGGGGTTCCATACCCCGGTCAGCTGCGTTCAAACGGCGGCGCCCCCCGGTCAGCTCAGCCGCTGGTCGAGATGCACCGACACCTCGACGCCGGCCGCGTCCTTGCCGATGAACTTGCACAGCGCGATCTTCAGGGGAAGCCAGTGCGGACCCTCGCCCGAGGGCATCAGGGTCGCGTTGAACGGGTGGCCGTCGATCGTCCCGCCGACCTTCACCGGCCGCCGCGTTCCGAGAAGTTCGGCGGAGTCCGGCACGGTCACGTACGTCGCGAACGCCCCGTCCTTCTGGATCGGCGCCGTGAAGGTGTGCGCGAGTGGTTGCGGGGTCTTCGGTGCGGGCATTCGTGGCTCCTCCGGTCGAGTGTGATGCTGCGGTCGAAGGTAGGACTCCCGGAGCCGGCCGGAATCATCGGTCGTGAGCAGGATCACGTCGCCGACTCACACCTGGAACCGGTACCCCATCCCGGCCTCGGTGATGAGGTGACGCGGATGGGACGGGTCGTCCTCCAGTTTGCGCCTCAGCTGCGCCAGATACACCCGCAGGTAGTGGGTCTCGGTGGCGTACGCCGGGCCCCACACCTCCCGCAGCAGTTCCTTCTGCCCCACCAGCTTGCCTTTGTTGCGCACGAGCATCTCGAGCATCCCCCACTCGGTCGGTGTCAGGTGCACCTCGGCCCCCGCCCGCCGCACCGTCTTCGCCGCCAGATCGACCGTGAACGAATCCGTCTCCACCACAGGTTCACTCGTGTCGACGGCCGTCGTCGCCCGGCGGGCGGCCGCACGCACCCGGGCCAGGAACTCGTCCATCCCGAACGGCTTGGTGACGTAGTCGTCCGCGCCGGCGTCGAGAGCCTCGACCTTGTCCGCGGAATCCGTCCGGGCCGACAGCACGATGACCGGTGCGGGGCACCACCCGCGGAGGCCGGCCAGCACCTCGGTCCCGTCCATGTCGGGTAGCCCGAGGTCGAGCACGATCACGTCCGGCGGCCGCTCGGCCGCGGCGCGCAGGGCGGACGCCCCGGACGCGGCCGTCACCACGTCGTACCCGCGCACGCTCAGATTGATCCGCAGGGCGCGGAGAATCTGCGGTTCGTCGTCGACGACGAGAACTCTCGTCATGAATGCTCCCCTCCCGCCCCGGCCAGCTCCACCACCATCGTCAGACCACCGCCGGGGGTGTCGGTGGCGCTGATGGTCCCGCCCATCGCGTCGACGAATCCGCGGACGACGGAGAGCCCGAGCCCGACTCCCGTGGTCGTGTCGCGGTCTCCCAGCCGCTGGAACGGGGCGAACATCTCGTCTGCCCGCCCACGCGGAATTCCCGGCCCCGTGTCGGCGACGGTGATGACGGCGCGGTCGCCCACCGCCGCGGCACCGACCCGGATCACGGAGTCCTCACCGTAGCGGAGTGCGTTGTCGATCAGGTTGGCGAGCACCCGCTCGAGCAGGCCCGAATCCGCCATCGCCGTGACCGTTCCGACGTCGACTTCCACCCTTTCCCGGGCCCGGGTCCCGGTCCGGCCGCCGATTCCCAGACCCACCAGCGCCCGGTGCACCACCTCGTCGAGGTACACCGGCCGCAGCGTCGGGGTCACCACTCCCGCCGCGAGACGGGAGGAGTCGAGCAGGTTCCCGACGAGTGAGGTCAGCACGTCGGCCGATTCCTCGATGGTCGCGAGCAGTTCGGCGGTGTCCTCCGGGGAGAAGTCGACGTCGTCGCTGCGCAGGCTGGACGCGGCGGCCTTGACCGCGGCCAGCGGGGTCCGGAGGTCGTGGCTGACGGCGGACAGCAGCGACCGCCGCAACCGGTCGGCCTCGGCCAGCGCCTGCGCCTGCCCCGCCTCCTGCGCGAGCTCGGTCTGGCGGATCATGCCCACCGCCTGGTTGGCGACGGCGAGCAGCACCCGACGGTCCCGGGCGTGCAGTTCGCTGCCGCGCAGAGCGAGTGCGTATTCCCCTTCCCCCACCTCGCAGACCGTGTCGGCGTCGGCGATGCTCACCGGTGGGTGCGGCCCGACGGACCCCACCGGACCGCGGTCGCGGTGCAGCACGCTGACCGAATCCTGGCCGTAGGTCTCGCGCACCTTCTCGAGCAGCGTGTCGAGGTCGGCGCCGCGCAGCACCGATCCGGCGAACAGTGCCAGCAACTCGGCTTCCTGCGACGCCCGGCGGGCTTCCCGTGACCGCTTGGCGGCCGCGTCGACCAGGACCGCGACGGCGACGGCCACCACGAGCAGCACGACCGTGGTGATGAAGTTGTCCGGCTCGGCAATGGTGAAGCTCCGCACCGGCGGCGTGAAGAAGTAGTTGAGGAACAGACCCGAGATCAGCGCGGAGAACGCGGCGGGGGCGACACCGCCGAGCAGCGAGACGAGCAGCACCACGATGAAGAACAGGGCTCCCTCGCCGACCAATCCGAGCCACCGGTCGACGGCACTCATCACCAGCGTGGCCACCGTCGGTACGAGGACCGCGGCGATCCAGGCGATCGCCGTGCGCGAACGGGATCCCACCGGCGACAACCGCCTCGGGCGGTGGGATTCGCCGTGCGTCACCATGTGCACGTCGATCGACCCGGACTGTTGCACCACGCCTGCGCCGATGCCCTCGTCGAAGATCCGCGCCCACCGTGAACGTCTCGACGTGCCCAGCACCAGTTGTGTGGCGTTCGCGGTCCGGGCGAAGTCGAGCAACGTGGTCGGGACGTCGTCGCCGACGACGCTGTGCAGACTCGCGCCGATATTCGCGGCGAGGGTCCGTACCTTGCCCATCTCCGGAGCCGAGACACCCGCGAGGCCGTCGCCGCGCACGACGTGCACGACGATCAGTTCGGCGCTGGATCTCGACGCGATCCGGCCGGCGCGCCGAACCAGCGTCTCCGATTCCGGTCCGCCCGTCACCGCGACCACCACCCGTTCCCGGGCCTCCCACGTGTCGGTGATCTTGTTCTCCGCACGATATTTCGCGAGTGCGGCATCCACCTGGTCGGCCACCCACAGCAGGGCGAGTTCGCGGAGTGCGGTGAGATTCCCTTTCCGGAAGTAGTTGCTCAGCGCCGCGTCGACTTTGTCCGCGGCATAGATGTTGCCGTGGGACAGCCTGCGGCGCAAAGCTTCCGGCGTGATGTCGACCAATTCGACCTGGGTGGCGGCGCGCACCACCTCGTCGGGAACCGTTTCCTGCTGCACCACGCCGGTGATCCGCTGGACCACGTCGTTGAGGCTTTCGAGGTGCTGGACGTTGAGCGTCGAGAGGACGTCGATCCCCGCGGCGAGGAGTATCTCCACGTCCTGCCAGCGTTTCTCGTGGACGCTGCCCGGCGTGTTCGTGTGCGCGAGCTCGTCGACGAGGACCAGCGCCGGTCTGCGGACCAGTACCGCCTCGACGTCGAGTTCCCGGCCGAGCGTGCCCCGGTAGGCGATCAGCTTGGGCGGAATCAGTTCGAGGTCGCCGAGCTGCGCCGCCGTGCGGTCGCGGCCGTGGGTCTCCACCACGGCCGCGACCACGTCGCACCCCCGCTCCCGGCGGCGGTGCGCCTCACCGAGCATCGCGAACGTCTTGCCGACGCCCGGTGCGGCACCGAGATAGATGCGCAGTTCACCGCGGCGGCGTTCGACGTCCCGGCGCTCGCCGTCGGTTCCGGTACCACTCACCTCGCCATCATCCACCAGCGGCCGGGGCCGTGCACTCAGGAGCGGTCAGGCCGAGGGCCAGGTTGAGTTCGAGGACGTTCACCCGTTCCTCACCGAGGAAGCCGAGTTGTCTTCCCTCGGTGTTCTCGTCGACGAGTTGCCGGACCCGGGTCTCGCTGAGGCCGTTCTCCGCCGCCACCCTCGGCACCTGCAACGCCGCATATGCGGGGCTGATGTGCGGGTCGATGCCCGAGCCGGAACCGGTGACCGCGTCCGCCGGTACCTCGGCGGGGTCCACCCCTTCCCGGGTGGCGATCGCCGCCCGCCGGTCGGCGATGAACGTCGCCAGGATCTCGCTGCTCGGCCCCTGATTGGTGGGCAGGGCGGTGGCGGGGTCTCCCGGCGCGAACGGATCCTGATCGGCCACCGACCCGGTGACCCGGTTGTGGAAGAACGGATCCGGCTCCCCCGCCGGCACCTGCGGGTCGACACCGACCCACCGGCTCCCGACGATGCAGCCGGTGCTGTCGCGCACCGGAGACCCCTCGGCCGCTCCGGCGCCGATCCTGCTCACCCCCCACACTGCGGCGGGATAGAGCACACCGAGGACTGCTGTGAGTGCGAGCAGGACGAGTAGTCCGGCCCAGGTCTGCCGGAGCAGGCCGATGAGAAATCGCATGCGGGATCACCCAATTCCGGGAATGAGACGAACGACGAGGTCGATGAGCCAGATACCGGCGAACGGTGTGATCACACCGCCGAGGCCGTAGATCAGCAGGTTGCGGCCCAGCAGCGTCGACGCGGACGCCGGACGGTAGCGAACGCCTTTCAGCGACAGCGGGATCAGCGCGACGATCACCACGGCGTTGAAGATCACCGCCGACAGGATGGCCGATTCCGGGGTGGCCAGCCGCATGATGTTCAGCGTGTCCAGCTGCGGATAGATGCCGCTGAACAGGGCGGGGAGAATCGCGAAGTACTTGGCCAGGTCGTTGGCGAGCGAGAACGTGGTGAGCGCACCGCGCGTGATGAGTAGTTGCTTGCCGATCTCGACCACCTCGATGAGCTTGGTGGGATCCGAATCGAGATCCACCATGTTCCCGGCTTCCTTCGCCGCCGACGTGCCGGTGTTCATCGCCACCCCGACATCCGCCTGGGCCAGCGCCGGAGCGTCGTTGGTGCCGTCCCCGGTCATCGCGACGAGCCGGCCGCCCTCCTGTTCCCTCCGGATCAGCGCGAGCTTGTCCTCGGGTGTCGCCTCGGCCATGAAGTCGTCGACTCCGGCCTCGGCCGCGATGGCCTTCGCCGTCAACGGGTTGTCGCCGGTGATCATCACCGTGCGAATCCCCATGGCCCGCAGTTCCGCGAACCTCTCGGCGATGCCCGGCTTCACCACGTCCGACAGCGCGATCACGCCGAGGACGGTCGCCGCGTCTCCGCGAACGGTGGCGACCACCAACGGCGTCCCCCCGGACTGCGCGATCTGGTTCACGCTGTCGGCGACCGCGGGCGCCGCGTGCCCGCCGAGCGCCTGCACCCAGGTCAGCACGGCGTCGCTCGCGCCCTTGCGGATCCGGGCGCCGTCGATGTCGAGTCCGCTCATCCGGGTCTGCGCCGTGAACGGCACGAACTCCGCTGCTCTCTCCACCTCGGACGGTGCCGGGTCCAGCCCGAAGTCGCGGGCGCACAGGTCCACGATGCTGCGACCCTCGGGGGTGCCGTCCGCGAGGCTGGACAACCGTGCGGCCGTGGCCAACTCGATCGCGGAAACCCCCGGTGCGGGATGCAAGGCCGTGGCCTGCCGGTTACCGAACGTGATGGTGCCGGTCTTGTCCATCAGCAGTGTGTCGATGTCGCCGGCGGCCTCCACCGCCCGCCCCGACATCGCCAGGACGTTCCGCTGCACCAGCCGGTCCATCCCGGCGATGCCGATGGCCGACAGCAGGGCCCCGATCGTGGTGGGGATCAGGCACACCAGCAGCGCGATCAGCTTGATCGGATCCTGCTCCTGGCCCGCGTACAGGCCCATCGGACCGATCGCGACGACGGCCAGCAGGAAGATGATCGTCAGCGACGCCAGCAGGATGTTCAGCGCGATCTCGTTCGGCGTCTTCTGCCGCGCCGCCCCCTCCACGAGGGCGATCATCCGGTCCACGAACGACTGTCCGGGGGCCGCGGTGATGCGGACGACGATCCGGTCGGAGAGCACGGTCGTGCCACCGGTGACGGCACACCGATCGCCGCCGGATTCGCGGACGACGGGCGCCGATTCGCCGGTGATGGCCGACTCGTCCACGGTCGCGATGCCGTCGACGACGTCGCCGTCGCCAGGTATCACCTCACCCGCCTCGACGACGACCCGGTCGCCGACGGTGAGTTCGGTACCCGCCACCGACTCCACCCGGCCGCTCACCGTGATCCGGTGGGCGACCGTGTCCTGCTTCACCTTCCGCAGGCTCGCCGCCTGCGCCTTGCCCCGCCCCTCCGCGACCGACTCGGCCAGATTCGCGAACAACACGGTGAACCACAACCAGGCGACGACAGCCCAGGAGAACACCGACGGGTCGGCGACGGCCATGACGGTGGTGACGACGGAACCGACGAACACCACGAACATCACCGGGTTGCGGGCGAGGTGCCGGGGGTCGAGTTTGCGCAGGGCGCCCGGTAGCGCCGTCACCAGCTGAGCGGGGCTGAAGATTCCCGCCTTCACGAGCGCCGGGTCGTGACCGGCCTCGGGCGTCATGGTCGCCGCCCCGGTTTCCGGACGACTGGTCACGTTCACACTCATTGCAGAGCCTCCGCGATCGGTCCCAGCGCGAGGGCCGGGAAGAATGTCAACGCCGCGACGAGCACGACGGTGCCGGTGAGGAGCCCGGTGAACATCGGGCCCGCCGTCGGCAGGGTTCCGGCGCCCGCGGCGGTCTTCTTCTGCGACGCCAGGGATCCGGCGAGCGCGAGGACGAAGATGATCGGCAGGAACCGGCCGAACAGCATGCACAGGCCGAGAGCGGTCTGGAACCAGTCGCTCGTCACCGTCAGCCCGCCGAACGCACTGCCGTTGTTGTTCGAGGCCGACGCGAACGCGTACAGCACTTCCGAGAACCCGTGGATGGATCCGGGACTTCCGGGGTCGCCGCTGTTGCCCTGGTAGCCGGTGGTCGAGGACAGGATCACGGTGATCCCGGTGCCGATCAGGACCAGCGCCGGCATCACCAGCACGGACAGGGCGGCGAGCGTGATCTCCCGCTGCCGCAGCTTCTTGCCCAGGTATTCGGGTGTGCGGCCGACGAGGAGTCCGCCGACGAAGACGGCGATAAGGGCGAGGACGAGGATTCCGTAGAGCCCGGTGCCGACACCGCCGGGCGCGATCTCACCGAGCAGCATGTTGAGCAGAACGGCTCCGCCGCCGAGTGGCGACAGGCTGTCGTGCGCCGAATTCACCGCGCCCGTGGACGTTCCGGTGGTGCTCACGGCGAACAGTGCCGTACCGGGAATTCCGAAACGAACCTCCTTGCCCTCCATCATCGCGCCCGCGGCGGTGGCGGCGACGCCGCGCCGACCCGACTCCGCCGCGAGCGTGACCGCGAGGAGCGATCCCCACAGGATGCCCATCACGGCGAGCAGGGTCAGCCCCTGGCGGTGCCCGGACACCTCGCTCGCTCGGTCGTGAGGATCGCCGACCATGGTGCCGAACGTGCGGGTGAGGGAGACCGGGATCAGCAGGATCGCGAGGATCTCGACGATGTTGCTGACCGGCGTCGGGTTCTCGAACGGATGCGCCGAGTTGGCGGCGAGGATCCCGCCGCCGTTGGTGCCGAGTTCCTTGATCGCTTCCTGTGAGGCGACGGGTGCGAGCGCGTTGCTGACGGAGTTGCCGTCCAGACCGGTGGACGCGAAGCCCGGGTGGAAGGACTGGATCACGCCCTGGCTCAGCAGGATCAGTGCGATCACGAAGGAGAGCGGCAGCAGAATGCGCAGGCTGCCGCGGGTGAGGTCCACCCAGAAATTGCCGATCTCACCGCCGCGCGACACCCGGACGAACCCGCGGATCAGCGCCACTGCGACGGCCATGCCCACCGCTGCGGACACGAAGTTCTGCACGGCGAGCCCGACCGGCTGGGTCAGGTTGCTCATCGTGGTTTCAGGCGCATACGACTGCCAGTTGGTGTTGGTCACGAACGACACGGCCGTGTTGAACGCCACCGCGGGACTGACCCCGGAGAGGTCCCCGGACAGCGGCAGCACTCCCTGGATGCGCTGCAGGGCGTAGAGGAACAGCACACTCGCCGCCGAGAATCCCAGCACGCTGCCCGCGTAGCCGTACCAGGTCTGCTCGATGTGGGGGTTGATGCGGCACAGGCGGTACAGCACGGATTCGACCCGAAGGTGACGGCGTGATTCGTACACTCGCGCCATGTAGTCGCCCACCGGCACGTATGCGACCGCGAGTACCGCGAGGACGAAAGCGACCTGCAGTCCGGCCGCCAGGGCAGGCGTCATCAGAACCGCTCCGGGTCGATGAGCGCGATCAGGAGGTACACGACGAGCGCGGCGGCGATCGCGACGAGCGCGACCGCGAGTATTCCGGCGCCCGTCATTTCACGCGTCCGGTCTGCAGGGCACGGAGAACGAGCGCGCAACAGGCGAATCCGCCGAGGACGAGCGCGACGTAGGCCACATCGGCCATGTGAGGATCCCTCTTCGTACTGATCCTGCGGTTCAGCGCAGGCATGACACCCCACGGTTGTGGGGTGTCATGCCAGCATCACGCGCGATCTCGGCGACAGAGGCGGCGCTGACGAAGCGCTTACGGGGCTCCTACGGCTCTTGACGCTTTCCTTACGCGGTCCGGGTCAGCCGCGACACGGACGCGGGCACGGGTGTGCCGCTCGCCACCCACGGTGCCGGGACGGGCGCACCGGCGACCGACCGCACGGGGACCACGCCGGCCCAGGCGCTGCTGGTTTCGGTGGGTTCACCCGGTGGTGCGTCCCGCACCTTGACGGTCCACTGGCCCGGCGTGATCGGGAGGGCGAGGGCCAGTGTCGCGGCGAGTTCCTTGCGCCGGTGCCCCCGGACCTCCGTGCTGCGGCCGGGGATCAGCACGTCCGACAGCGCGTTCAATGCGTCGGCGGATTCGTCTTCGCCGAGGGTGACGAGGTTGCCCCGCACCACCGCCGAACGGTAGTTGGCGGACGAGTCGAACAGGGTGTCCGCGACGACGATTCCGTCGAGCATCGCGACGCACAGCGCCGCCGGTGCGCCCGCCGCCACCTGCCGCAGCGCGCCGGCCCCGGTGGAGCCGTGCAGCAGGATCCTGTCGCCGTCGCGGGCGTAGAGCATCGGCACGGCCCACGGCAGCCCGTCGACGACGGTGGCGAGGGTGCCCATCGGCGCGGCGTCGAGGACGGCGTCGAGTTGCGGTCGTTCGGTGCGGGCACGGTCCGGGTATCTCATGATCTTGTCCACGAGACCATCCTCACCCCCATGTGGATCACCCCTCCAGATCCACAATCCCCATTATCGGCAGACCAGTATTGTCAGGACCATGCCCCGGATCAGCCCCGAACTGCACCTGACGTTGCGGCTCCCCGACACCGACGCGCCGCTTCGGCACCGCATCGCGGAGTCGATACTCGACGAGATCCGCGTGGGTCGCCTGCGGCCCGGCGACCCCCTGCCCTCCACGCGGGCGCTCGCCGAACACCTGACGGTCGCGCGGGCGTCGGTGGTCGACGCCTACGACGAACTCTGCTCGTCCGGATACGCGAACGCCCGCGCCGGTTCCGGCACGCGGATCGCACCGGGCGCCGACGTGGCGGCCCGCGCGCACGTCGCCTCGCACACGATCACCCGATCCTCGGAGCGGGCCTCCTTCGCTGCCCCCGAGAAGCCGGCGGCGCTGTGGGATCTCACTCCGGGTCACCCCGATCCTGCCCTGATCTCCACCGTCGACTGGCGCCGGGCATGGCGGTCGGCCGCCGCCGCGGCCGTGACGTCGGACGTCCTGGGCCCCGGCGCGCACCCGGAGTTGCGACGGTCTCTCGCGGCGCATCTACGCCGCACCCGGGGGATCGCCGCGCGCCCCGACGAACTGGTGATCGTCCCCGGAGTGGGCGCTGCGCTCCGCACTCTCGTCGCCGCAGCAGGACTCGGCGGCCGGGACGTGGTGTTCGAGGAGCCCGGCTACAGCCGGGCCCGCACCGTCCTCGACGGTTCGGGGGTGCGGACGCGCTGCGTGTCCGTGGACGGCGACGGCCTCGACCCCGCGCTGCTGCGTGCGTCCGACGCCGCGGCGTACTGCACGCCTGCCCATCAGTATCCGATGGGTGCCCGGATGCCGGTGGGCCGCAGGGCTCGGCTCGTGGCCGACGCCGCGGCGTCCGGAACGGTGATCATCGAGGACGACTACGACGGCGAGTTCCGCTACGACGTGTCGGCGCTGCCCGCCCTGCGCAGCATCGACCGCGGGTCCGAATGCGTGGCGTACGTGGGCACCGCGTCGAAGATCCTCACGCCCTCGATCCGGGTGGCGTGGGTGATCGCCCCTCCGGCGCTGCGGCCGGGACTCGTCCGGGCCCTCGACGCGAGCGGCGAGGCGTGCTGCTCGATCACCGCCCTCGCGCTGGCGCATTTCATCGACTCGGGTGCGCTGTCACGGCACCTCGCCCGCGCCTCCCGCACCTACTCGGCCCGCCGGGCCGCCTTCGTCACGGCACTGCAGCGGCAACTGTCTGCGGTCCACACGGGCGGTGCCGGGCTCGCCGGCATCGAGGCCGGTCTCCACGTCGTCCTGACGCTGCCCGGTTCCGTCGACGACGTCGCCCTGTCGGCTGAGCTGCGGGAACACGGTGTGACGGTTCCGAGCCTCGCCGACTACCGCACCATCCCGGACGGACCGCGGGGACTGGTGTGCGGGTACGCCCGGCTTCCCGAATCGCAGGCCCGCGAGGCAGCCGAGGCGATCGGCGGGCTAGTCCGGCGACATCTCGGCTGATACTGTTCGTTCGAACGAACAGTCACGGGGAGGGGCGACATGAGCGCGGAACAATTGGACGATCGACGGCAGCGCGACGACGACGGGGATCGGGCCCCGGGACTCGTCGAGCAGGTGACGGCGCTGACCTCCGGCGCCACGACGTCGGTCGCTGCCACCCGCGCCGCCCTCGACCGCATCGACGCGAGCCAGCGGACGCTCAACGCGTTCAAGGTGATCCGCCGGAACACGGCACTGGCCGAAGCCGCCGAGGCCGACCGCCGGATCGCCGCCGGTGAGCGCCTGCCGCTACTCGGGGTCCCGATCGCCGTGAAAGACGACGTCGACGTGGCCGGCGAGCCGACCGCGTTCGGGTGCCCGGGCGACTTCCCGCCCGCGGCGCGCGACTCCGAGCTGGTGCGACGACTGCGCGCCGCCGGCGCCGTCGTCGTGGGCAAGACCAACAGTCCCGAGCTGGGCCAGTGGCCGCTCACCGGCGGACCCGCCTTCGGGTACACCCGCAATCCCTGGAACGGTGACCACACCCCCGGAGGGTCGTCCGGCGGCGCCGCGGCGGCCGTGTCCGCGGGTGTGGTGTCCGCGGCGATCGGTTCGGACGGCGCCGGGTCCATCCGCATCCCCGCCGCCTGGACCAACCTCGTCGGGATCAAGCCTCAACGCGGCCGTATTTCCACCTGGCCTGCTGCCGAGGCGTTCTACGGCCTCACCGTCAACGGCCCGCTGGCCCGGACGGTCGCCGACGCGGCCCTGCTTCTCGACGTCGCATCGGGACCGCACGAGGGCGACCTGCACACGCCCGCACCGGTCACCGTCAGCGACGCGGTCGGCCGCGACCCCGGACCGCTGCGCATCGCGTTGTCGCTGCGGATCCCGTTCACCGCGACCCCCACGTCGCTGCATCCCGAGGTCCGCCAGGGCGTCGCACGGATCGCCGAGGCGCTGCGCAGGCTCGGGCATCGCGTCGTGGTGGACGACCCCGACTACGGGATCATGTTCGGGCTCGGCTTCCTCCCGCGGTCGATGGTCGGCATCGACGACTGGGTGCGGAAGGTCCCGGACCCGTCACTCGTCGACCCCCGCACGAAGGGCAACGCCCGGACCGGACGACTGTTGCGCGGGGCACCGCTACGCGCCGCCCGTGCCGCCGAGCCGAGGATGCAGCGACGAGTCGGCGCGATCTTCGACGAGTACGACCTCGTCCTCGCCCCGACCACCGCGACTCCCCCACCGAGGGTCGAGGGGATCGACGGCATCAGCTCCTGGGCCACGGACAAGGTGATCACCGCGGTCTGCCCGTACGCGTGGCCGTGGAACGTGCTGGGCTGGCCCGCCGTGAACGTCCCGGCCGGGTTCACGTCCGGCAACCTGCCGACCGGAGCCCAGCTGATGGGACCGGGCGATGCCGAGCCGCTGCTGGTGTCGGTTGCGGCCCAGCTCGAGTCGGTGTTGCGGTGGGACCTGGAACGTCCCGAGAAGTGGTGGTGACCGATGGCTTCGACGGACGTTCGTGACCGCATCCTCGCGGCGGCGCTGCACATCGTCGGCACGGAAGGCATTCCGGGCGTGACCAATCGGCGGATCGCCGCGCAGGCCGGGGTGTCGCTCGGCTCCATCACGTACCACTTCCCCACGCAGACGGACCTGTTGCGCGCCGCGTTGTCCGGGTTCGTGACGGAGGAGACGCAGCGGCTGTCGGAGCTGGCGGAGGGATACCGGGACAAGGGGCTGAGTCTCGAGGACGCCGCGGCACTCACCGGGAAGGTCGCGAAGGATCTGGCGTTCTCCGCCGAGCGGATCGCCCCGTTCGAGCTGTACATCCAGGCGGGACGCGACCACGAGCTGCGTCAGGCCGCCGCCGAATGTTTCGCCGCGTACGACGATTTGACGGTGACGATCCTCACCGCCCTCGGCGTCCCGGACGCGGCGTCCGTCGCCCCGACCATCGTCGCCACCATCGCCGGCCTGCAGCTCAGGAGACTCGCGACCGGAAGCGACGGCGATCAGGACTTCGCGACGTCGGTGCTCCTCCTTCTGAGGGCCGCCGGCCCCGTGAGTGGTTGACGAGTCTCAGGGCTCGTCAACCGCGCACGGGCGGCGCAGCCGCCTAGAACCCCAGGCGGCCCAGCTGTTTCGGGTCGCGCTGCCAGTCCTTGGCAACCTTGACGTGCAGTTCGAGGAAGATCTTGGTGCCGAGCAGCTTCTCGATCTGCAGCCGCGCCTTGGTCCCCACCTCGCGGAGGCGGGCGCCGCCCTTGCCGATCACGATGCCCTTCTGGGACGGGCGTTCGACGTAGAGCAGGGCGTGGACGTCGAGCAGTTCGCCCTGCTTCTCGGTGCGTCCCTCGCGGGGGATGATCTCCTCGATGACCACGGCCAGGGAGTGCGGCAGTTCGTCGCCGAGCCCCTCGAGCGCGGCCTCGCGGATGAGTTCCGCCATCAGCGTCTCTTCGGGTTCGTCGGTGAGCTCGCCGTCCGGGTAGAACGCCGGGCCCTCCTCCATCTTCGACGCGAGGACGTCGACCAGCACCTCTACCTGCTCACCGGAGGCGGCGGAGACGGGCACGACATCCGCCTCGGGACCGAGGAGCTTGGACACGGCCAGCAACTGCTGCCCGACCATGTCCTTGCTGACCTTGTCGATCTTCGTGACGATGCCGATGAGCGTGGTCTTCGGCGCGATCTGACGGACCTGCTGCACGATCCACCGATCGCCGGGGCCGATCTTCTCGTCCGCCGGGATGCACAGGCAGATCACGTCGACCTCGGAGTAGGTGTCGCGCACGAGGTCGTTGAGGCGCTGGCCGAGGAGCGTCCGGGGGCGGTGCAGCCCCGGGGTGTCGACGAGGATCAGCTGCGCGTGGTCGCGGTGCACGATGCCGCGGATGGTGTGGCGGGTGGTCTGCGGACGCGAGGACGTGATCGCGATCTTGCTGCCCACCAGCGCGTTGGTCAGCGTGGATTTGCCCGTGTTGGGCCGTCCGACGAAACAGACGAATCCGGAACGGAATTCGGTTTTACTCATGTTGCTCCTCGATCACGGATCCATCGGTTCGCGCGAAGACGACGGCCGCCTGCGCACTGACTTCGTGTAGGGCGGCGATGCCCGGGTCTTCCGGGTCGCCGCCGATCACGACTGCGGCCTCGAATCCCTCGGCGCCACTCGACACCGCCGCCGCGACAGCAGCCTGCAGCGCGGTCAGCGACAGCGCCGCCAGCGCGACCGCGCCCGCCGAGTAGGTGCGGCCGTCGAGATCGCGGACGGCCGCGCCCTGACCACTTCCGGTGCGGCCGAACGCTCCTCGCGCGAGCACGACCAGTTTGGCGTCTTCGTCGCCCAGTTCAGTCATCGCCGTCCTCCCGGTCGCCGTCGCCACTGTCGTCCTCGTCGATGGGGGCGCGTTGCACGAAGACCGTGCTGATGCGCACCCGCCCGCGCACGTCGGGTGAGCCCTCGCCGCGCAGGACGAGACCGTGCGAGACGACCTCCGACCCCGGGAGCGGCACCCTGCCGAGCTCGTAACCGATGAGCCCGCCGACTGTTTCGACCTCGTCGTTCTCGACCTCGATGCCGAACAGTTCGCCGAGATCCTCGATCGGCAGACGCGCGGAGACCCGGTACATGCCGTCGCCGAGATCCTCGACGGGCGGTGTCTCGTCCTGGTCGTACTCGTCGGCGATCTCACCGACGATCTCCTCGATGACGTCCTCGATGGTGACGAGCCCGGCGATTCCGCCGTATTCGTCGACCAGCACGGCCATGTGGTTGCGGTCGCGCTGCATCTCGGCGAGCAGGCTGTCGAGGGGCTTGGAATCGGGCACGAACACGGCGCGCCGCATCACGTCGGCGACGCGGACGCTGCGTCCGCCGTCGCGCGAGTGGTACGTCTCCTGCACGAGATCCTTGAGGTACACCACACCGAGCACGTCGTCGACGTTCTCCCCGATCACGGGGATCCGCGAATGTCCGCTGCGGACAGCCAGCGACGTCGCCTGTCCGGCGCTCTTGTCGCTCTCGATCCACACCATCTCGGTGCGCGGCACCATCACCTCGCGGGCGGACGTGTCGCCGAGTTCGAACACCGACTGGATCATCCGGCGTTCCTCGTCGGCCACCACGCCGCGCTCCTGCGCCATGTCGACGAGTTCGCGCAGTTCGATCTCGGAAGCGAAGGGGCCGTTGCGAAATCCCTTACCCGGGGTGATCGCGTTACCGATCAGGATCAGGAGGCGGCTGATCGGACCGAGCAGAGTTCCGATGACCTGCAGGGGAAACGACGTGATCAACGCGATCGAGTAGGCGTGCTGGCGACCGAGCGTCCGGGGGCCGACCCCGATCACCACGTAGTCGACGAGCACCATGATGATCGCGGTGAACGTGAGCGCCCACACGGGCTCGAGGAGATCGGACAGGCCACCGACGAGCACCACCGTGGCCGTGATCTCGCACAGGATGCGCAGCAGCACCATGAGATTCACGTAACGCGGGCGATCCGACAGGATGCGGAGCACGCGGGTAGCTCCGGGGCGATCCTCCTTCGCCATCTCCTCGATGCGCGCGGACGAGATCGTGTTGAGTGCGGAATCGACGGCGGCGAAGACACCACCGAGCGGGACGAGGACGATCGCGAGGACGATCAGCGCGATGGCGCTACTCACAGAAGACCCTTCACGTGGCGGTTACTGGTCCGGTGAGTCGAAGAAGCCGGCCTTGCCGAGCAGCTTCTGATCCCGGGCAGCGAGTGCGGCGTCGCGTTCGGCCCTGCGAAGATCCTCGTACCAGTCTTCGAGCAACTGGTTCTGCAGGCCGAACATCTCCTTCTCCTCCTCCGGTTCGGCGTGGTCGTAGCCGAGGAGGTGGAGCACACCGTGCACGGTGAGCAGAGCGAGTTCGTGAGCGAGCGGGTGACCGGCCTTGTCGGCCTGGTCCGCGGCGAAGGACGGGCACAGCACGATGTCACCGAGCATCGACGGGCCGGGCTCGGGCGAGTCCGGGCGACCGCCGGGCTCGAGCTCGTCCATCGGGAACGACATCACGTCGGTGGGACCGGGCAGGTCCATCCACCGCATGTGGAGGTCGGCCATGGTGGCCGAGTCCACGAGGACCATCGACAACTCGGCCGCGGGGTGCACGTCCATCCTCGCGATCACGAAGCGGGCAACGCTGATCAGCTCCTCTTCGGAGACGTCCATGCCCGATTCGTTCGAGACTTCGATGCTCATGTGTGTCGCTTCCTCCTGGTTCCGGCGACACTCACCCTACCGTCGTGGAGAACGCGAGTGCGCCGCTCTCCGCTGTGCGCGGTTCCCGAGCTCGACCTTGCCGTCCCGGTCCGCCTCGAAACGCTCGTACGCGTCGACGATGTCGGACACCAGCCGGTGCCGGACCACGTCGCTGCTGTTGAGTTCGGCGAAGTAGATGTCGTCGATGTCACCGAGGATCTCGGTGGCCGCGCGGAGCCCGGACCGGGCACCGCCCGGCAGGTCCACCTGCGTGACGTCGCCGGTGACCACGACCTTGGAGCCGAAGCCCAGCCGGGTGAGGAACATCTTCATCTGCTCGGCGGTGGTGTTCTGCGCCTCGTCGAGGATGATGAACGCGTCGTTGAGCGTGCGGCCACGCATGTACGCCAGCGGCGCCACCTCGATGACACCCGACTGCATCAGCTTCGGGATGGCCTCGGGGTCCATCATGTCGTGGAGCGCGTCGTGCAGCGGGCGCAGGTACGGATCGATCTTCTCGTGCAGCGTGCCGGGCAGGAACCCGAGCCGCTCCCCCGCCTCGACCGCGGGGCGGGTGAGGATGATCCGCGATACCTGCTTGGTCTGCAGGGCCTGCACCGCCTTCGCCATGGCGAGGTAGGTCTTGCCGGTACCGGCGGGCCCGATGCCGAACACGATGGTGTTGGCGTCGATCGCGTCGACGTAGCGCTTCTGGTTCAGCGTCTTCGGCCGGATCGTCTTGCCGCGCCGCGACAGGATGTCGAGGGTCAGGACCTCGGCGGGCGATTCGCTCAGCCCCTGCGTGAGCATGCCGACCGTGCGACGCACCGCGTCGGGGGTCAGCGGTTGCCCGCGACCGACGATGGAGCCCAGTTCCGCGATGACCCGTTCGGCGAGCGCGACGTCGCCGGGCCGTCCCGTCAGTGTGACGGCGTTGCCGCGTACATGGATGTCTGCGTCCAGGACCCGTTCGAGAGCGCGCAGATTCTCGTCGGAAGAACCGAGGAGAGGCGGGACCGTTTCGGGTGGGAGATCGATACTCGAACGCACGGTGCGTTCCGCCGGACGCGTGGCGCCGAACGTCTCGCCGTTCTGGTCTTGTTCGCTCACGTGAGGAATATGGCCTTCTTCCCGGTTCCTGGGCGGTCACGACGGTCGTCGTGATGAGGGAAGTCTATCGCTCGCAGGTCACGGCGCCCACCCGATTACGCGACGCCGTCACCACTTCGGGACGTCCTGATGCTCGCGCAACCGGTGCCGCGCCTCGTCCACGACGCGGGCCCCGTCGGCCCGAGCACCGCGAGGTACGCGACCGCGCACGATGCCCCCGAATCCTGCACTTCGCCGGAATTCGCCTGGTCCAGCAGGGTGATCGTCGTCGATTCCGCGAGAGGTACGACGAGAACACCCGGGAACGCTGACCCGCTCGACGACCCGCACGTCCCGGTTGCGCACCACCCCGAGGAGATCTGGATGCGCTGCTCGTCGAGTTCGCGGCGGGCGAACGACACACAGCATGCGGAACCGGTCACCGATCGATCACCCGCGCCGAGCACCTCCCGGCACTCCTGGACGGGAACGGCCAGGGAATCGGGGCCGCGATCGTGGCCCTCGTCCTGCCCGGACGCCCGGTGACGCCCGAATCCGGCGACCGCGGTTCAGAACTCGCCGGCGTCGGACAGTAGGGCGTCCCGCGAGATCTTCCAGCAGTCGGTCTCGGGATTCAGGAAGGCGTAGTGGTCTTCGCCGTCGACGACATGCAGCGCGACCGGATCCCCGGCCGCCCGCGCGGCCTCGCTGTACCGCACACTCACCTTCGCCGGAACCTGCGCGTCCTCCGTGCCGTGGACGCACACCACGGGCACCCCGGTGGGGATGCGGTGCAGTGGGGACGCGGCGCGGTACCGGTCGGGGTCTTCGTCGAAGGGGACTCCCAGGAGATCCTCGATGTAGCCGATCCGCCGGCCCCGCTCGCCCGCGGACGCGAGGTCGAGGGCGCCTGCCTGGGAGACGACCCGCTCCGGCCGGACGGCCGTCCGCTTCTCCCCGGCGAGCCACACCGCGAGCTGTCCGCCGGCCGAGTGGCCGACGACCCGGACCTTCGACAGGTCGAACGGGACGGGCGACTGCTCGGCGACCGGACCGGCGATCGCCTCGAGCGCGGCGAGAACGTCGGCGGACATCTCGTCCCACCGGCCGCCCGCACCGAGCCTGCGGTATTCGATGTTCCAGACGGCGACGCCGTGGCGGGCGAGGTCGACCGCGAAGCTCGTGCCCAGGTTCAGGTGGTACTTCCCGCTCCAGAAGCCGCCGTGGACGACCATCACCACCGGGACCGCGGCGGCCACGGGCTCCTCGGGCGGGTAGAAGTGCCCGAACTGCTGCGGTTCGGTTCCGTAGGCGATGCGAATGCGGTCCACGGACAGTCAGGCTAGCGGGGCCGCACCCCAGCGGTCCGTGAGGACACCGATGGCGCCCAGCGCGACGGCCGCGGCGGTCGAGGTCCGCAGAACGTGCGGGCCGAGCAGCACCGGGACGGCGCCGGCGTCCGTCAGTGCGGCGATCTCCTCCTCGGAGATTCCGCCCTCGGGGCCGACGACGAGCACGATCTCGGCCGCCGAGCGCAGCGGAAGCTCGGCGAGGCCCTGGGTGGCCGCCTCGTGCAGCACGGCGACGACACCGCCCCGGCCGACCACCTCACGGACGACGGCGAGCATTCCGGCGGTGCGGTGCAGTTCCGACACCTCGGGGACGATCGGCCGCCGGGACTGCTTGGCGGCGGCGAGCGCCGCGCTGCGCCAGCGAGCGACACCCTTCGCGACCTTGGGGCCCTCCCACCGCGCCACACACCGCGAGGACTGCCACGGCACGATCGCGTCGACGCCGGCCTCGGTGGCCAGCTCGACCGCCAACTCGGACCGCTCCGCCTTCGGAAGCGCTTGCACCACAGTCACACTCGGCGACGGCGCGGACACCTGACGACGCTCGTGAACGGTGAGTTCGAGCCGGTCCTTGGCGGCCGCCGTCACCTCGGTGTCGGCGAGACCACCCCGGCCGTCGGCCAGCACGATCCGCTCCCCGATGCCGATCCGGCGCACCGTCGCGGCGTGCCTGCCCTCCGGGCCGTCCAGGACCGCGGTGCTCCCCACCTCGGGCAGCGGGTCGAGGAAGAAGACCGTCGCCGCCACGGTCAGCGACCGCTGAACGCTTCGCGCAGGCGTGAGAACAATCCGCCGCTGTGCTGCGACTGGGTGGAGACGACCTCGGCGACGTCGCGGTCGCGCAGGTCCTTGAGTTCGCGCAGAAGCTTCGTCTCCTTGTGGTCCAGTCGCGACGGAACCACGACCTCGAGGTGGGCGTGCACGTCGCCGCGGATACCGGAACGCAGCTTCGGCATGCCGTGCCCGCGCAGGACCGTCACCGATCCCGGCTGGGTCCCCGGCTCGATGGTGATCTCCTTGGGCCCGTCGATGATCGTGTCGATCGTCACGGTCGTGCCGAGGGCGGCGTCGATCATCGGAACCCGGATCGTGCAGTGCAGGTCTTCACCGTCGCGCACGAACACCTCGTGCGCCTGCTCGACCACCTCGACGTACAGGTCGCCTGCAGGTCCGCCACCGGGGCCGACCTCGCCCTGCGCGGCGAGCCGGATCCGCATTCCGCCTGCGACGCCTGCGGGCACCTTCACCGTGATGTCGCGGCGGGCGCGGACCCGGCCGTCGCCGCCACACTTGTGGCAGGGGTCGGGGATCGTCTCGCCGGCGCCGCGGCACGTGGGGCACGGCCGCGACGTCATGACCTGGCCGAGGAACGAACGCTGCACCGACTGGACCTCGCCGGCGCCGCCACAGGTCTCGCAGCGCACCGGCTTGGAGTCGCCGTTGGTGCCCGCACCGGTGCAGCTGTCGCACAGGATCGCCGTCTCGACGGTGACCTGCTTGCTCACGCCGGTCGCGCACTCCGCCAGCGTCAGCCTGGTGCGCAGGAGTGAATCGGCGCCCGGCTGGACGCGGCCGCGGGGCCCGCGGCCCGCACCGCCTCCACCGCCGAAGAACGCTTCGAACACGTCGCCGAGGCCGCCACCGAAACCGCCGCCGAAGCCGGCTCCACCTCCGCCGCCACCCGAGGAGAGGGGGTCGCCGCCGAGGTCGACGATGCGACGCTTCTCCGGATCGGACAGCACCTCGTAGGCCGTCGAGATGTCCCGGAACCGGGCCTGCGCCGCCTCGTCGGGGTTCACGTCGGGATGCAGTTCCCTCGCAAGCTTGCGGTACGCGCGCTTGAGCTCCTGATCGGTCGCCTTCTGATCGACGCCGAGCGTTGCGTAGTAATCCCGTGCCACGTTGAGTCTCTCGTCCTTCTCTACTTCGTTATCTCGCTACCGGTACGTGTGCTCGTTCACGGTGGCGCTGTCGCCGGGGCCGGCCGTCACCGCTCGGCGAGCACCTGGCCGATGTATCTCGCAACGGCTGCCACCGACGCAATTGTTCCCGGATAGTCCATTCGGGTGGGTCCGAGGACGCCCATTCCACCGAGCACGGTGCCTGCCGCACCGTAACCGGTCGAGATGACGGAGGTGCCGCGCATCTGCTCCACCTGGGTTTCCTCACCGATCCGCACCGTCACGGTGCCCGCGTCCTGCGTGGCGGCCAGCAGCTTGAGCACCACCACCTGCTCCTCCAGCGCCTCGAGGACCGCCCGCAGCGAACCGGGGAATCCGCTGATTCCCGAGAAGTCGGCGGCGTTGCGGGTCAGATTCGCGGTGCCGCCGAGGACCAGCCGCTCCTCGGGGTGCTCGACGAGCGTCTCCACCAGCACGGTCGCCGAACGGATCACGGCATCGCGCAGATCCTCCGGGGCCTCGTCGGCCAGCTCCGAGACCGCGATGGACGCCGCCGCCAGCCGCTTGCCGTCGAGGGCGCCGCCGAGCAACCCGCGCAGCCGTGCCAGATCCTCGTCGTCCAGCACGTCGCCGAGTTCGACGATGCGCTGATCCACTCGGCCCGAATCGGTGATGAGCACGAGCAGCAGGCGGGCAGGCGTCAGCGCGACAACCTCGAGGTGCCGGACCGACGACGCCGAGAGTGTGGGATATTGCACAACCGCGACCTGGCGTGTGAGTTGCGCGAGCAGGCGCACACCACGCCGGAGGACGTCGTCCAGGTCGACGCCGGATTCGAGGAAATCGAGGATCGCGCGCCGCTCCGCCGTCGACAGCGGCTTCACGTCGGCGATGCGGTCGACGAACTGCCGGTAGCCCTTGTCCGTGGGAACACGACCGGAACTCGTGTGCGGCTGGGCGATGTAGCCCTCGCTCTCGAGAAACGCCATGTCGTTGCGGACCGTCGCACTGGAAACGCCCAGGTTGTGCCGCTCGACCAGCGCCTTCGATCCCACCGGCTCCTGGGTCGAGACGTAGTCGGCGACGATGGCGCGGAGAACCTCGAACCGTCTGTCGTCCGTACTCGACATCGCCGTCCACCTCCAGTTCTCGATCATCACGGGCAGCGGCGTCACCGAACCTTCGTTCGGATCGGCCGCCACATCCCCTGAGCTACGTGCAGATGCACGTGCATCTCGGCTCGGTCCAGTCTAATCGCCGCGCCGCCGATACCGGTTCAGGCCTTACTGTGGTGACCGGAGACGAGCAGAGGCAACGACCACGGGCGGATGACGAGGCGATGATTTTCAAAGGTGTCATGGACGGCAAGCCGTACCCGGACCACGGGTTGTCGCTGCGCGACTGGTCCAAGATCCCACCCCGGCAGGTGCGGCTCGACGAGATCGTCACCACGACCAAGGTTCTCGAGCTCGACCGGTTGCTGTCGGAGGACTCGACGTTCTACGGCGACCTTTTCCCGCACGCGGTCCAGTGGCACGGGGTGCTCTATCTCGAGGACGGGCTGCACCGGGCCGTGCGTTCGGCACTGCGAAACCGCGTGGTGCTGCATGCCCGCGTCTTCGACTACGACGAGATGCCCGGCATCGTCACGGCCTGAGCGGTCGGGGGCTGAGCGTCAGCGCAGCACCGTCCGGACCACGGCGTCGGCGAGGAGCCGCCCGCGGTCGGTCAGCACCAGGTGCTCGCCCTCGCGCACGAGCAGTCCGTCGGCCACCACCGTCTGGGCCGCGCGCTGCTCCGCGGCATCCAGCTCCGCCACCGGTAGTCCGGTCCGCAGCCGCGCGGTGAGCATCACCCGCTCGACGTGGACGTCCTCCGTGGTCAGCTGTTCGCTCCCACCGACGGGCAGACTTCCCGCCGCCAGCTGGTCCGCGTAGCGCGCCGGATGCTTGACGTTCCACCAGCGGACTCCGCCGACGTGGCTGTGCGCGCCCGGCCCGGCGCCCCACCAGTCCCCGCCGTCCCAGTACCCCAGGTTGTGCCGGCAACGTGATTCCCCCGTCGCGGCGTCAGCCGATGCCCAGTTCGACACCTCGTACCAGGTCAGGCCCGCTTCCGCGAGCCGCGCGTCGATGCGCTCGTACCGCGACGCCAGGACGTCGTCGTCGGGCGCGGGCAGTTCGCCGCGGCGCACCTTCCTCGCCAGCGCCGTGCCGTCCTCGACGATAAGCGCGTAAGCGGATACGTGGTCCACCCCGGCGGACAGCACGGCGTCCAGCGAGAGGTCGAGGTCCTCGTCGCGCTCCCCCGGCGTTCCGTAGATGAGGTCGAGATTGACGTGCTCGAACCCGGCGGCCCGCGCCTCCTGCGCCGCGGCCACCGCACGTCCGGGTGTGTGGGTGCGGTCGAGCACCTTCAGCACGTGCTGCGCCGCCGACTGCATGCCCAGTGAGATCCGCGTGAATCCGCCGGCGCGCAACCGCTCGAAGAACTCCGGCGACGTGGACTCCGGGTTCGACTCGGTGGTCACTTCGGCGCCCTTCGCGAGGCCGAAGCTCGAGCGGACCGCACCGAGAACGTCCGACAGTCCGTCGCCGCCGAGGAGTGACGGCGTGCCACCGCCGACGAACACGGTGTCGACGGCCGGGGCGCCCGTCATCTGCGCGGCGAGGTCGAGTTCGCGGCGCAACCCTTCCATCCACGACTGCGGCGACGCGGACGTCCCCAGCTCGCCTGCCGTGTACGTGTTGAAATCGCAGTATCCGCAGCGTGTGGCACAGAAAGGCACGTGCACATAGATCCCGAACGGGCGGCTCCCCACACCCTTCAACGCACTCCCGGGCAGCGCGAATGCCGCCGCCTCGTCGCGTCCGACCGTGGTAGTGCTCGTTCCGTTCACCCTTACAGTCTCCATGGTCGGCTCACCTCCGGTGTCCACCCGGCCGTCGCGGGCCCCTCCTCGTGATATTTCCCGCAAAAATGGTGGAAATCGGTGCCCGGCTCTGCGTGAGCGATCTGACGTGGCACAATGGTCGGCATGACCGGACCCGGAGTGCGACTTGTGGCGCGTCGTCACGTCGATCTCAAGCGTGTCTGCAGCTGTTGTTGTCTGCCCTGTATCGCGCAGTAATTCAGCCTGTCAGCCCGTTCATCATTCTTCTCGACTTCCGGCCGGATTCGAATGCCCCGAGCGAGGATCAGCCCTCCTCCTCGGCCTCAGCCGGTGCATCTTGAGATTCAGGAGTGCTCCATGACGTCGACCACCGACGCCTCCCCCGCTGCCGTTGACGCAGCACCCGCGCGTACGCGCACGGCGAAGCCGGCTCGGCGACGCGCCGAAGGCCAGTGGGCCCTCGGCTACCGCGAGCCCCTCAATGCCAACGAGCAGGCCAAGAAGGACGACAACCCGCTCAACGTCCGGGCCCGTATCGAGAACATCTACTCGAAGCAGGGCTTCGACAGCATCGACAAGGGTGACCTGCGTGGCCGTATGCGCTGGTGGGGTCTCTACACCCAGCGCGAGCAGGGGTACGACGGCACCTTCACCGGTGACGAGAACATCGACCTGCTCGAAGCCAAGTACTTCATGATGCGGGTCCGCTGCGACGCCGGCGCCCTGAACGTCGAGCAGCTGCGCACCATCGCCGGTATCTCCACCGAGTTCGCGCGCGACACCGCCGACCTCTCGGACCGCGAGAACGTCCAGTACCACTGGATCGAGGTCGAGAATGTCCCGGAGATCTGGAAGCGCCTCGAAGGCGTCGGCCTCAAGACCACCGAGGCGTGCGGTGACTGCCCCCGCGTCGTCCTGGGTTCACCGCTGGCCGGTGAGTCGTTGACCGAGGTCCTCGACCCCACTCCCGCGATCGATGAGATCGTCCGCCGCTACATCGGCAAGCCCGAGTACTCGAATCTGCCACGCAAGTTCAAGACCGCGATCTCCGGTCAGCAGGACGTGGTGCACGAAATCAACGACGTCGCGTTCGTCGGGGTCAACCACCCCGAGCACGGTCCCGGCCTCGACCTGTGGGTCGGCGGCGGGCTGTCCACCAACCCGATGCTGGCGCAGCGGGTCGGCGTCTGGGTGCCGCTCGACGAGGTTCCCGACGTGTGGGAGGCCGTCGTGTCGATCTTCCGCGACTACGGTTACCGCCGGCTGCGGAACAAGGCCCGCCTGAAATTCCTGGTCAAGGACTGGGGTATCGAGAGGTTCCGCGAGGTCCTCGAAACCGAGTACCTGAAGCGCAAGCTCATCGACGGCCCCGCGCCGGAGAAGCCCACCCGGCCGATCGACCACGTCGGTGTGCAGAAGACCCGCAACGGTCTCAACGCCGTCGGCGTCGCCCCCATCGCAGGTCGCGTGTCCGGCACAATCCTGGCCAAGGTCGCGGACGCCGCGGAGCGGGCAGGCAGCGACAAGATCCGCTTCACGCCGTACCAGAAGCTGATCATTCTCGACGTCGCCGACGACAAGCTCGAGCAGCTGATCGCCGACCTGGACGAGGTGGGCCTGCCCGCGCGTCCGTCGCACTGGCGTAAGAACCTGATGGCGTGCTCGGGCATCGAGTTCTGCAAGCTCTCGTTCGCGGAGACGCGGAAGCGCTCGCAGGTGCTCGTTCCCGAACTCGAGCAGCGGCTCGCCGACATCAACGCGCAGCTCGACGTGCCGATCACGATCAACATCAACGGCTGCCCGAACTCCTGCGCCCGCTCGCAGGTAGCCGACATCGGATTCAAGGGGATGCTCGTCGACGACGGCGAGGGCAACCAGGTGGAGGGCTTCCAGGTTCACCTCGGCGGCAGCCTCGGATTCGATTCTGCCTTCGGCCGGAAGCTTCGCCAGCACAAGGTCACCAGCACCGAACTCGGTGACTACATCGATCGCGTCGTCCGCCACTTCGTGAAGCACCGCAACGAGGGTGAACGCTTCGCGGAATGGGTCGTGCGCGCAGACGAAGGAGACTTGCGTTGAATCTCGCCACAGCCACCCAGGACGACCTACGGCTCCTTGCCGCGCAGGGCGCGGCAAGTCTCGAGGGCGCCTCTGCGCAGGAACTGCTGCAGTGGACCGAGGACACGTTCGGAAGCGACTACATCGTCGCCTCGAACATGCAGGACGGCGTTCTGGTCCACCTCGCCGCCCAGGTCCATCCCGGTGTGGACGTGCTGTTCCTCGACACCGGATACCACTTCGCGGAAACCATCGGCACCCGTGACGCCGTCGAGCAGGTGTACGGCGTCAACGTGATCAACGCGCGGGCCGAGGCGAGTGTCGCCGAACAGGATGCGGCGGAGGGCAAGGATCTGTTCGCCCGCGAACCCAACCGGTGCTGCGCACTGCGGAAGGTCGCCCCGCTGAAGAAGACCCTCTCCGGCTACAAGGCGTGGGTCACCGGCATCCGGCGGGTCGAGGCGCCCACCCGCGCCAACGCCCCCCTGATCTCGTTCGACGACGCGTTCGGTCTGGTGAAGATCAACCCGATCGCCGCGTGGTCCGACGAAGACATGCAGTCCTACATCGACGAGCACTCGATTCTGGTGAATCCGCTCGTCGACGAGGGATATCCGTCCATCGGGTGCGCTCCGTGCACCAGCAAGCCAGCCCCCGGCAGCGATCCGCGCAGCGGCCGCTGGGCCGGTCAGGCCAAGACAGAATGCGGGTTGCACGCCTCATGACCATCGACATTTCCCATTCCCTCGCCGAATCCGCAGTCCGGCCGCAGTTGGACGGGTCGCAGTTCGACACGCTCGACGCCCTCGAGTCGGAAGCCATCCACATCTTCCGTGAGGTCGCGGGCGAGTTCGAACGCCCGGTGATCCTGTTCTCCGGCGGCAAGGACTCCACGGTGCTGCTGCACCTGGCGATCAAGGCGTTCTGGCCTGCGCCGCTGCCGTTCGCGCTGCTGCACGTCGACACCGGACACAACCTGCAGGAGGTCCTCGACTTCCGCGATCACGTCGTGTCCAAGTACAACCTGCGTCTGCACGTGGCGAAGGTCGAGGACTACCTGGCCGACGGCCGGCTCACCGAACGCCCCGACGGGATCCGCAACCCCCTCCAGACCGTTCCGCTGCTCGACGCCATCGCCGAGAACCGTTTCGACGCGGTCTTCGGTGGCGCCCGACGCGACGAGGAGCGCGCCCGCGCCAAGGAGCGCATCTTCTCGCTGCGCAACGCATTCGGCCAGTGGGACCCGAAGAAGCAGCGCCCCGAACTGTGGAACCTGTACAACGGCAAGCACTCCCCCGGTGAGCAGGTCCGCGTCTTCCCGCTCAGCAACTTCACCGAACTCGACATCTGGCGGTACATCGCCCGTGACAACGTCGAACTGGCCAGCATCTACTACGCGCACCAGCGCGAGGTGTACCAGCGCGACGGCATGTGGATGACTCCCGGTGTGTGGGGCGGACCGTCCGAGGGTGAGGACCTGCAGACGCTGTCGGTGCGGTACCGCACCGTCGGCGACGGATCCACCACGGGCGCAGTTCTTTCCGACGCCGGCGACAACGAGGCGATCCTCGCCGAGGTCGCAGCGTCCCGGCTGACCGAGCGCGGCGCAACCCGTGGCGACGACCGAGTTTCCGAAGCGGCCATGGAAGACCGCAAGCGAGAGGGCTATTTCTGATCATGAGCGACCTTCTGAGGCTTGCCACCGCCGGCAGTGTGGACGACGGCAAGTCGACCCTCGTCGGCCGTCTGCTGTACGACACGAAATCGGTTCTCGCCGATCAGATCGACGCCGTCACCCGGGCGTCGGTCGACAAGGGGCTGTCCACCCCCGACCTGTCCCTGCTGGTCGACGGTCTGCGCGCGGAGCGTGAACAGGGCATCACGATCGACGTGGCGTACCGGTATTTCGCGACCCCCCGCCGCTCGTTCGTCCTCGCCGACACTCCCGGGCACGTGCAGTACACCCGGAACACGGTGTCGGGTGCGTCCACCGCGCAGATGGTCATCCTGCTGGTCGACGCCCGCAAGGGTGTCATCTCCCAGACGCGCAAGCACGCCGCCGTTCTCGCGCTGCTCGGCGTCCCCAAGCTGGTGCTGGCCGTCAACAAGATCGACCTCGTCGAGGATCCGGCCACCGTGTTCGCGAACATTTCGGCGGAGTTCAACTCGCTGACCAGTTCGCTCGGCTGGGCGTCCGAGGACGTCGTCGAGATCCCGGTGTCGGCCCTGCACGGCGACAACGTCGCGGTGCGTTCGGAGAACACCCCGTACTACGACGGCCCCACGCTCATCGAGCATCTCGAGTCGGTGCCCGTCGACGCCGAACCCCACCGGGTCGGTCTCCGTTTCCCCGTCCAGTACGTGATCCGTCCGCGCACCCCGGAGTTCCCGGACTACCGCGGGTACGCCGGGCAGGTCGCCGCGGGTGAGGTGACTCCGGGCGACGAGGTGGTGATCCTGCCGTCCGGTGTCCGGACCACGGTCACCCGCATCGACACCGCGGACGGCGAACTCGACAGCGCCCACGCCGGCCGCAGCGTCACTCTCGTGCTGGCCGACGACGTCGACGTCTCCCGCGGCGACGTCATCGCCTCCCCCGCCGACGCCCCGGAGCCGCTCGGCGAGTTCGACGCGACGGTCTGCTGGCTGGCCGAGAAGCCACTGCGTCCCGGTGCCCGCCTGCTGCTCAAGCACGGCACCCGCACCACGCAGGCCATCGTCGGCACGCTCGTCGAGCGTTTCAACGAGCAGGAGCTCACCTCGGAGCCCAGCCCGGAGTCGTTGGAACTCAACGAGATCGGCAAGATCTCGGTGCGTGTCGCCGAGCCGATCGTGGCGGACGACTACACCGTGAACCGCCACACCGGCAGCTTCCTGCTGATCGATCCGGCCGGCGGCAACACGCTCGCGGCCGGCCTCGTCGGAGACGCCATCGCAGCGGTGGAGCTCGGCGAGCGCGTCTAGTGCGATGACCCCGCTGATCGCTGTCGCCCACGGCAGTCGCGACCCCCGCAGTGCGCGGGTGGTGGCGGCTGCCGTGTCGGCGCTCCGGGCCAAGCGACCGGACCTCGACGTCCGGCTGTGCTTCCTCGACCTCAACGCACCGTCCGTGGACCAGGTGATCGACACGGTCGCCGCCGAGGGGCATTCCTCCGCCGTGATCGTGCCGATGCTGCTGGGCAGCGCGTTCCACGCACGCGTCGATCTTCCTGCGCTCCTGGACGCCGCCCGCCTCCGTCACCCGCACCTGCACGTCCGGCAGGCCGACGTTCTCGGGCACGACGCGCGGCTGGTCGAGGCCGTCCGTGACCGCATCGGCGAGGCCGGCGGTTCCGCCGGTGAGTCCGGTCTCGGGATCGTCCTCGCCGCGGTCGGCTCGTCCGACCCGGCCGCGAACGACCGCACTCGCGATCTGGCCGGATCGCTCGTCGCGGGCACCCGATGGTCGGGAGCGGTGACGTGTTTCGCGACGTCGGCGGAACCGACGGTGCAGCAGGCGATCTCGACGCTGCGGCAGGCCGGTGCCGAGCGCATCGTGATCGCGCCGTGGTTCCTGGCGCCGGGACTGCTCACCGATCGGGTGAGCCGTGCGGCGGAATCCTGCGGCCCCGGCATCACCTACGCGGCCACCATCGGACCGCACCCCCGGCTGCTCGATGTCATGCTCGACCGGTACTCGCAGACCCACACGGAGCTGCAGCGGTTCCGGGCACTGTCGGCCTGAGCGCGTCGATCACCGCACGCCCGGCATCCGGGTTCCCTACCGCTATCCGCGCGTCACCATTGGGGTAGGTGCGCGCGTGGATGCCGGCACGGGCCAGTGCGTCACCGACGTCCCCTCCGGGGAGGTACAGGAAGTTGGCGTGACTGCGCGGGACCGGAATTCCCGCCGCCCTCACCGTACGCCACAGTTCCTCGCGCTCGGCGACGATGGCAGCCACCCGGGAACGGAGCTCGTGCTCGGCGGCGTACGACGCCGTGACCGCGGGAACGGCGGCGCTGCCCATCCCGAACGGCAATTGCAGCGTTCGAATCGTCCGCGCCAGAGCCGCATCCGCGAAGCCGAATCCGATACGCAACCCGGCCAGTCCGTACGCCTTGGAGAACGTTCGCAGGAACACGACGTTCGGGTGTTCGGCGATGATGCGATGCACGTCCAGGACCTGTCGGCGGTCGACGAACTCCACGTAGGCCTCGTCGAGGACGACGACCACCCGGTCCGGAACATGACGGAGGAAGTCCGCCAGCTCGGCGGGGTCGACGAGCGTTCCCGTGGGGTTGTGCGGGCGGCAGACGACGACGAGCCGGGTGCGATCGTCGATGGCGGCCGCCATCGCGGCCAGATCCTGCCCGCCGTCCGGGAGAATCGGTACCGGTACCGCGTCGAGTGCCGCGATGCGCGCCATGATCGGGTACCCGTCGAACGTCGGCGCGGTGAACACGATCCGCTCCCCCGGCCCGGCGACGGAGCGCATGACCTGCAGGGCGACGCCGGTGGCGCCGGCGCCCACCACCACCTGATCGGCGTCGAGCCCTTCGTGATCCGCGATGACCTCGATCAGCCTCTCGGGCAGGAATTCCGGATACCGATGCGCCCGGCGCATCACACCGTCGAGCGCGTCGAGCACGGAGGGCAACGGGGCGAACGGGTTCTCGCTCAGCGCGAGATCGAATCTCACACCGGGTCCCGCGATGGTCGGCGTCGTCATCTCACACCCCCGCCGGGGCGGCGCCCCATCGAATCGCCCCGGCCCCGGCGAAGTCGCCCGCGTGCGCGAACGCGGACATCATCACCAGCGAACCGTTGGGGATCCGGCCTGCCCGGTTCTCGATGTCGAGGGTGACGGGGATCGCGGCGCCGAACAGGTTCCCGCATTCGTCGAACGTGTCGGGGTGTCGTTCCGCCGGAAGCTCGAGTGCGTCCCGCCAGTTGCGGAGAAACAGCCGGTTGGGCTGGTTGGTGACCAGGGTGTCGATCTCGTCGGGGGTGATGCCGATCTGCTTGCACACCGCGAGCGCCACCTCGGGGACGAGCCGGTTTCCGCGGGCGAAGACCTTCGCGATCCTCGATTCGGTGAACCCGATGTGCAGTTGGCCGGTGCCCGCCTCCCAGTACTTGCGGGGCGGATCGACGGCGGCCGTCATGTCTCCGGCGAACTCGGGGTAGGTCCGGCACTCCAGCCCCAGCACCGGTGCGGCCTCCGACTTCACCAGCAGGCATGCGCCCGCGCCGTCACCCGGCACCGCCGACTGTGCCAGCGCGCGCACGTCCGATTGCGTGAAGATCTGGCCGGCGCTGTTCTGCACCGACACGATCAGGGCGGTCGACGCGTCCCCGGTCTGCATGATCCGGCGTGCCAGCTTGATCATGTACACGAACGACGCGCAGCCGCCGTTGTGCAGGTCCACCACCCACTCCGGGGTGATCCCCATCCGGCGCGCGAGTTCTCCGCCGGTGCCCTGGATCGGGACGTCGGGCAGCTGGGTGTGGGTGATGAGAATGTCCACGTTGGCGACGAGTTCGGCGCCGCTCCGTTCGACCAGCGGGGCGATTGCACGTTCCGCCATGTCGACGGCGTTCTCGTCGCTCGCGATGTGGTGGCGGAATTTCGGCGCCCGGAACATGATGTTCTCGGCGAGCCGGTCGGAGGCGGCGAACTGGGCGAAATAGTCCGCTTCCACCCGGTTCTCGGGTAGGTAGCCGGCAATGTCGATCAGGCTGACGGTGTCCATGTCTCACTCACTCATCCAGGTCGGGGTCACGGGCAGGTCGTTCGCCCACCGGTATTCGCAGATCGCCTTGAGATTGCTCATCTCCAGTCGGTGTCCGGCGGCGAACATGTCCCAGAAGTCGCCCACCCACGGAACCCGGTCTGCGGGAGCGGTCTCGGGGTAGGGATTGTCGTCGTAGAACGGATGGTGGCAGTTGGTCCACAGCACGACGGATCCGTCGACGTCCAGGACCGTGCGCGCGTCCACCACCCGCATCAGATACACCATCCACAGGTGTTTGCCCTGGTCCCAGGCACAGTGATAGTCGACGGTCATCGCGGCCGGGTGTGCCACGGTGCGCGTGTAGATCTCGGTGGTGTCGCCCAGGCGGTCGTACGCGAGCCACAGCCCGGGTTCTCCGGCCGGGGTGAATCCGCGGAGGCTGTACGTCCATTCCGCGAGGCTGCGGGTGTGGGAGAGGTAACGGAACACCTCGTCCGGCGGGCAGTCGATGTATTCGTTGACAGTGCAGTACTTTCCGAACACCTGGTCGTGCGGATACACCGACCTCAGCATGTCCATGATGATCGGTGTCGTCGCCTGACGGTCGGAGGTCTCGATGCGGACGAGGCCGGGCAGGTCGGCGGGAAGGTCGGGCAGCGGGGCGATCTCTCGAGCGGTCATCTGCGTGCTCCTTCTCGGGATTCGGATCTCTCGGTCGGGCGTCGTGCGGGCAGGAACGGCAGGAACGGCGGCAACTCGTCGGCGTCGCAGGCGACTTCGATGACAGCGGGCCCCGCCGAGCCGGCCGTGGCGCGTAGCGAGTCGGCCAGGCCGGCGTGCGTGTCGACCGTGTGGGACGGCAAGCCGGGAAACAGTGCGCCGACTCCCGCCGCGATGTGGGCGGGACGAAACCGGCTGTACGTGTATGCGCCCTCGAAGTACACCTGCTCGCGGGTCAGGCACATCGCGTGGGCGTTGTTGTTGAACACGACGAACGTGACCGGCACGTCGTACTCGACGGCCGTGTGGATCTCGAGCCCGTGTGCGTAGAACGCACCGTCGCCTGCGATCACGAACGTGCGGCGGCCCCGTGAGAAGGCGGAACCGATCGCGGCGCCGAACGTGTAGCCCATCCCGCCCATTCCCAGCGCCACCACGAACCGGCCTCCGCTCGGAACCGGAAGATGATGCACCACAGCGGCACCCGTGTTTCCCGCGTCGGCGAACACGTCGGCGCCCGCTGGCATCACCGCGGCGAGCGCCTTCACCGCGTCCGTGTAGCCCAGGCCCGACGTGCCGGACGACGGCACGTCGATCGGGGTCGGCTCGCTCTGCGCGACGGGCGCCCGCGAGGCCGCAAACCCGATTTCGGTGACGAGCCCGCGCAGCGTCGCCCGCAGATCCCGCGTCGGCACGTGATGGGCATGCAGATACGGCTTCGCCGAGCCCACGCTGTACACCAGCGTCTTCTCGAGCGCCCCGTCCAGACCTCCGCGTGCCATCACCGGCAGTCGCGTGCCGACGAGCAGGCAGACGTCGGAATCCTGCAGTGCGTCGACGACATCCGGATTCCCCATCGCGCCGGTGACCCCGAGCCGACCGGGCGCCGCGGGATCGAGCACGTCCCTCGCGTCGGGCGTGACGGCCACCCGGGCGCCGAGCACGTGCGCGAGTTCCGCGAGTTCCCCTCGCGCGCCGGCTCGCGCGACCTCGTCTCCGGCGATGACGGTGACGCGGCCGTAGTCGTCGCGGAGGGCCTCGGCGAGCCGTGCGATCTCCGCCGCGGTGGTGCGTGGTGCGGTCGGGACCGCTCGACGTGGTTCCGGGAACTCACCGAGCGACTGCTGAATGTCCTTCGGCAACAGGAGAACCGCGGGCCCGCCGCGTCGCGCGGCGGCCAGCGCCTCGGCGAGTTGGCGTTCGAGGTCGAGCGGCGACTCGACGCGCGCGCAGTACACGGACACCTCACCGAACAACCGGGTCGCATCGATCGACCCCGCCAGTCCACTCGTGTCCTGGAATGCGCCCATCCCTTCGAGCGTCGTCGGTGGTTGCCCGACCAACGCCAGAAGCGGCACACGCGACGTGAATGCTTCACCGAGACCGGCGATCACATTGAGCGCACCCCCGCCCGACGTCGCCGCGACAACACCGATCCGGTTCGACGTCCGGGCGTACCCGTCGGCCATCGTCGTCGCCGAGAACTCGTGTTTGGCGACGACGCCCTCGACGTCGTGGGAGCGGTGCAGCGCGTCGTACAGGTCCTCGATGTTCGCGCCTCCCACACCGAAGACGTGTTCGACCCCCTCTGCGGCCAGCGCCGCGACGATGTAGTCGGCGACGCGCATGTTCCGACCGGTTGTCCGTGGCTCGTGATCCGTGAGATTCATCGGCAGACCCCCGTGTCGTGGATCGGGTGGGGCGACCTGCGGTCACCCACTGGATATACACACGAACGACGTACCGGTCGGGTTCACCGGTGGCAGAACATTTTTCCGGAAACGTTCGTGACGAACGAAACACGACGGTGGAGCGTGCAGGAGGTATGAAAACCGACCCGACTCCCTGGCGGCTCGCTCACAACGCCGCGGTCAGCAGTACCTCATGGTCGTCGTCGGATCGCACGTCGATGCTCGCGATCGCGTCGACGGGCAGGCTGGTGGTGGCCGTGGGCCGCACCGTCGTGCCGGCCTCACCGGTCCAGGTGGCCAGTGTGGTGACGATTCCAGTGCGGTCGGTGACGGTCAGCGCGTAGCCCTCGGTGTCGGCGCCGTAGCGACCGTCGCCGGGCCACGTGTCCTCGTAGGAGCACTCGACGAAGACGACGGTGCCCCAGGATGTCGACGCGACGGATGCGCTCGCGGTGATCGTCGTCGGAACCACGGGGGTGAACACCGCCTCGGTGGTGTGGTCCGGGACGGGCATGGCCGTGACCGGGGCGGCCGGGGTCCGGTCCTGCGTCACCAGCACCCCCACCGGGACGGCGACGGCGATCACGGCGGCCGCCGCCGCGAGGGCCGTCGCCGCTCGCCGGTGCCGTCGGCGCCGCTGTACCGTCCCCACCAGTTGGGTCAGCACACGTGGTGGGGGGGTCTCCGCATCCGCGGGCGCGGCGTTCCCAGGCAGCGTGCCGAACGCCTCTTCCGGTGTGATCAGGGCCAGCAACCCGGGCATGCCCGCCAGTTCGGACAGGGCCTGCGAGCACTGTGCGCAGTGGGCGAGGTGCGCCTCGTATTCGCGCCGATCGCTCGGGGACATCGCACCGAGCACATATGCGGCGTCCCAGCGGACGTAGGGATCCTCGTGCGACTCGAAGTCGTCGAACGTCATCGGGTCACCCCCATTTCCTGCAGAGCCAATCGAAGGGCCCGCAATCCGTAGTGCATGCGGGATTTCACCGTTCCCTCCGGTATTCCGAGTTCGTCGGCCATCTGGTGGGTCGACATTCCCCGGTAGTAGCCGAGCACGAGAACCGCACGATGGTCGGGGCTGAGCCGGGCCAGCGCATCACCCATCATCCAGGCGTCGAGTGCGCCGTCCGAGCTGTCCGGGGCGGCGCGTTCGGGTGTCGAGCTCATCCCGATCTCACGCTGGGAGCGGGCGCTGCGGTGCTCGTCGAACACGAGGTTCCGGGCGACCGTGAACAACCACGCCCGGGCCGACGACTCCGACTGGTCGAGCACGTTCGGATGCTTCCAGGCTCGCAGCAGGACCTCCTGCACGATGTCGTCGGCGCGGGCGCGGTCGCCGGTCAGCCGCAGGGCATACCGCCACACCGCGGGGGCATGCTCCTCGTACAGGGCGTGCATCAGCTCGGTCTGGGCATCCGGCATCGGTCACCACCTCTCAGCAGTACACACGGTTCACCCGTGCCTCCGGTTCACCGCGCCACCGAAACACAGGGAAACCCCAGGTGAAACGGGTCGCAGCGGCCGAAAACCCTTGGCCCGTACGCTAGGAGATGTTCAGCGCCACGGCGGCGTGGACGAGCGCCTGGAACGCCTCGGCGTCGATCGTGTCGCCCTCGTGGAAATCGATGGCACGCCGAGTGTTGCCTTCGAGGCTGGAGTTGAAGAGGCCTGACGGGTCGTTCAGCGAAGCGCCCTGGGCGAACGTCACCTTCACCGCATTCTTGTACGTCTCACCGGTGCAGATCATTCCGGCGTGCGACCATACCGGCACCCCTCGCCACTTCCACTCCTCGACGACGTCGGGGTCGGCCTGCGTGACGAGGGCACGGATCCGGGCGAGCGTCTCGCCCCGCCAATCACCCAGCTCCTCGATTCGCGCATCTATCAACTGCGAGGGAGTGTCACCTTCGCCTCCCTCTCCCGAGCCGCTCGTCCGCGTCTTCATGGTGGGCTGTCGCTCTCCTTCTGGCTGTCGTCGCTCGCCGTTCACTCGAGTATCCTCGCGGACGCGTCGATCGCATCGAGATCGCGCCGGGATCGGCCGCCGGCCGATTTACCTCTGGCGCGTCGCCGCCGTCCTGGACCAAACTGGAATGGAGGTGAGGAGCACCCCCATGAGCACAGCACGGATTCGACGCGGCATCGTGGCAGGCATCGACGGATCGGACGGCGCGCTGGAGGCGGCGGCGTGGGCTGCATCCGCCGCGAGGCGCTTCGAGGAGCCGCTGCGCCTCGTCCACGTGTTACCCAAGCATCCGAATTCCGCGGACGGTCACCCCGAAGGCGATGAGTTCCTCGACGCCGCCGAGCGCATCGTCCTGGACGGGCAGCAAGACCTGGAAGTCGAGCGCAGCACCCACCCCGGTCCGCCCGCCCACGCGCTGGTGGAACTGTCCAAGACGGCCCGGATGCTGGTTCTCGGGCCCGCGGCCACGAGTGAGATGAAATCGGTGGTCGCCGGTTCCGATGTCGTGCGGGTGTCGAACCGAGCCGAATGTCCGGTGGTCGTCTGGCGCGGCATCCAGGGCCACGAGGTCAGCGAAACCCGCCCCGTCGTGGTGGGTGTGGACGGCAGCGAACTGAGCGACATGGCGGTGGCCCACGCGTTCGAGTTCGCGGCATTCTTCGGCGCTCCCCTCGTCGCGGTGCACACATGGGCCGAGCACTCCACCCTCGGTGCGTGGTACTCGGAGGAACGTCGCTTCACCGACTGGTCCGATCTGGTCCAGCACGAGGAGGCGTGGCTCGCCGAGAGCCTCGCCGGGTGGCGCGAGAAGTACCCCGATGTCGAAGTCACGCGCTGCCTCGAGCGTGGTGGGCCGATGAAAGTGCTCCTCGAATACTCGTTCGGTGCGCAGTTGATCGCCGTCGGCAGCCACGGGCGAAATCCGTTCACCGCGTCGATCGTGGGCTCGACGAGCCAGAGTCTCATCCACCACGCCCGGTGTCCGGTACTCATCTGCCGAAAAGGCTGAATACCGTAAGCGTCCGTTTCACTCTTTCGATCAGCCTGATTCATATTCACCATTCGCGGGCCCATTCCCGGGGCACGGCACGAACTGAATTTCTACGTCAGAACACTGCTCCGACCTGCTCAAATAAACAACGCCACAGCGCTGATATCGCAGACTCACACGCAGCAGAAAATGCCAAGTGTTTCAATCACGCTAATTCGATTTCCTCCAGATTTCGGCACCGAATTTCGCGTTTATAGTTTCCGGCATGTCGGAGCCACGCTCATATCTCGTCTGCGCATCACAGCGCAGCGGCAGCACTCTGCTCGTCGAATCTCTTCGCGCCACGACCGTCGCCGGCAACCCCGAGGAGTTCTTCCAATACCTGCCGTCCACCAGTCGATCACCGCAGCCGCGGCAGTGGTTCGAGGGTGTCACCGACGAGGCGGTGCTCTCGCTGCTCGCCCCGCTCGAACCGGGGACCGCCGACACCCGCACCGCGGAGCAGTGGCGCGATCAACTGCTCAGCCTCGGTCGCACTCCCAACGGGGTGTGGGGCGGAAAGCTGATGTGGAACCAGGTGCCGCTCGTCCTCGACCGCGCCGCCGGACTTCCGGACCGCTCCGGTGACGACCTGCGGTCCGCCCTGGACGACATCCTGGGCCGCGACCTCGCCTTCATCCATGTCTACCGGCGTGACGTCGTCGCGCAGGCGGTGTCGATGTGGCGGGCGGTGCAAACTCAGGTGTGGCGCGACGACGCCACCCCACCCGCCCCGCACGACGGCGCCGAGTACCACGCGGGCGGCATCGCCCACCTCGTCCGGATTCTGCGCGATCAAGATGAGCAGTGGCGCAACTGGTTCGAGGTCGAGGGACTCGACCACATCGACATCGGTTTCGACGATCTCGTCGCGGCGCCCCAGGCGACGGCGGCGAAGGTGCTCGTCGAACTCGGCCTCGACGCCGATCTCGCGCCCCCGCCGCCGCTGAAGCGGCAGAGCGACGGCCGCTCCAAGGAATGGGTTCTGCGGTATCGGTCCGACGCCGCCGCGAACGGACTTCCGCTGTGACCGCCATCGGCGCCGCGGCGCCGCTGGACAGCGCCGCACGGCTGGACGAACTCCGTGCGCTGGAGGCGGAGGCCGTGCACATCATCCGCGAGGTGGTCGCCGAACTCGAGCGACCGGTTCTGCTGTTCTCGGCCGGCAAGGACTCGATCGTGTTGCTGCGGCTGGCGGAGAAGGCGTTCCGGCCGTCCCCGTTGCCGTTTCCCGTCCTGCACGTCGACACCGGGCACAACTTCCCCGAGGTGATCGAGTTCCGCGATCGCCGGCTCGCCGAGGACGGTCACCGGTTGATCGTCGCGTCGGTGCAGGAGTCGATCGACAGGGGCCGCGTCACCGAATCGGGCGGGCCCGGCACGTCCCGGAACCGGCTGCAGACCCGCACCCTGCTCGACGCCCTGGAGGCGCACCGTTTCGACGCCGCGTTCGGCGGCGCGCGCCGCGACGAGGAACGCGCCCGCGCGAAGGAGCGGGTGCTCAGCTTCCGCGACGAGTTCGGGCAGTGGGATCCGCGTTCGCAGCGGCCCGAGCCGTGGTCGCTGTACAACGGGCGGATTCGCCGAGGTGAGCAGGTCCGTGTGTTCCCGCTGAGCAATTGGACCGAACTCGACATCTGGCGCTACATCGAACTGGAGAACCTCGCGCTGCCGTCGATCTACTTCGCCCACGAGCGGCAGGTGTTCGAGCGCGACGGCATCCTGCTGGGGTTGTCCGAGTACACGCTGCCCACCGAAGACGAACTGGTGCAACGGCTCCGGGTGCGGTACCGCACGGTCGGGGACCTGACGATCACCGGCGCCGTGCGCTCGGACGCCGGCGACGTCGCCGGCGTGATCGAGGAGATCGCCGCGGCCACGGTCTCCGAACGCGGCGAGACCCGGGCCGACGACAGAACTTCCGTTGCCGCGATGGAAGACCGCAAGCGCGAGGGGTACTTCTGATGACCACCACCGGCCGGCCCCGTCAGCTGCTGCGGCTCGCCACCGCGGGCAGCGTCGACGACGGCAAGAGCACCCTGATCGGACGGCTCCTCCACGACACGGGCAGCCTGCCCACCGACCACCTCGAGGCGGTGACGAACGCCGACGGCGAGGCGGACCTCGCCGCCCTGTCCGACGGGCTGCGCGCCGAACGCGAACAGGGCATCACCATCGATGTCGCGTACCGGTTCTTCTCCACGCCGACCCGCAGTTTCGTGCTCGCGGACACGCCGGGGCACGAACGGTATACCCGCAACATGTTCACCGGTGCGTCGAACGCCCACGTCGCCGTGCTGCTCGTGGACGCCCGCGCCGGGGTGCTCCGGCAGACCCGACGCCACGCCCGGATCGCCGACCTGCTCGGCGTGCCGCACCTGGTCGCGGTGGTCAACAAGATCGACCTCGTCGACTTCGACGAGACCCGGTTCAAGGAAGTCGAATCCGAACTGGGTCTGCTCGCGCACCGGCTCGGCGGCCGCGACCTCACGGTGATCCCGGTGTCCGCCACCCGCGGCGACAACGTCGTCACACGGTCGGATTCGACACCCTGGTACGACGGGCCCACGATCCTCGAGTATCTCGAAGAGGTGGAACTCGCCGCACCGTCCGCGGTCCCGTCCGAACTGCGACTGCCGATCCAGTGGGTGGCGCGTCCCACGGACGATCGGCGACGCCGCTACACCGGCCGGCTGTCCGCGGGCACCCTGTCCGTCGGCGACGAGGTGGTGGTCCTGCCTGCGGGTTCCCGCAGCACGGTCACCATCCTCGACACCCTCGATCCGAACCGGTCCGTCGCGGTCGCCCCGCTGTCGGTGTCCTTCGAACTCGCGGACGACCTCGACGTGGCCCGCGGCGACCTCGTCGTGAGCGCCGCCGCCGACGCGACCGCACCCGTCCCGGCCCGCGAGATCGACGCGACCGTGTGCTGGCTGAGCGAGACACCGCTGCGGGCAGGCGACCGGGTGGCGCTCAAGCACACCTCCCGCACCGTGCGCGCCACCGTTCAGGAATTGCACACCCGGCTCGATCCGGAAACCCTCGAAGAGCACGACTCCCCCAGCGAACTCGCCCTCAACGACATCGGCCGGATCACGCTCCGGACGAGCACGGTGGTGCTCCCCGACCCCTACGCCACCAATCGCGACGCCGGCGCGTTCATCCTCATCGACGAGCAGAGCAACGACACCGTCGGCGCCGGAACCGTCGGCGAAGCCCGGGAAGTCGTGCCCGGCGAACAGACCCGGCACGACATCAAGTGGCACCCGTCATCACTGGAACGGGATCGGCGCTGGTCCGCGACCGGGCAGCGGGGCGCCACCATCTGGCTCACCGGGCTGCCGGCGTCCGGGAAGTCGACGGTGGCGGTCGCACTCGAGCGGACCCTCGTCGACGCCGGACGAACCGCGTACCTGCTGGACGGCGACAACGTACGGCACGGCATCTCGGACGACCTCGGGTTCTCGCCCGGCGACCGGGCCGAGAACATCCGCCGCGTCGGTCACCTCACCCGGTTGTTCGCGGACGCCGGGGTGGTCGCCATCGCGTCGATGGTGTCGCCGCTGCGCTCGGACCGCACGATCGCACGGGCGCTCAACGAGGCCGCGGGACTGCCGTTTCTCGAGATCCACGTGAGCACGCCGGTCGACGAGTGCGAACGGCGTGACCCCAAGGGGCTCTACGCCCGGGCGCGCGCAGGCGAGCTCCGCGGCCTCACCGGGATCGACGCCCCGTACGAGGCCCCCGAGAACCCGGATCTCGCATTCGACACCACCGGCGCCGATCTCGACGATCTCGTCGCGCGGATTCTCGCCGAACTCGCCCGGCACGAGACGCCACTGGTCTAGCCGGCGGCGAGCCGCTGGAGTGCCTCCTGGAGTGCGATCCGGTCGTCGAACACACGTCGGCGCGGCCCGTACGCCTGAACCCGGTCGTGCCCACGGCCTGCGACCACCACGACGTCGCCCGGCGAGGCGAGGGTGACGGCGGCGACGATCGCCTCGGCGCGGTCGGGGACGACGAGCACTTCGGCGTCGCCACCACTGCGTGCACCTCGCGCCACGTCCGTCGTCGGAGTACGGACTCTCGTCGGTGACGATGACCGTGTCGGCGAAACGGGCCGCGGTCGCGCCGAGCGGCACCCGCTTGCCGGGGTCGCGCTCACCGGTCGCCCCGACGACGGCGATGACCCGGCCTCGCGTCAGCGAGCGGAGGTACGGAAACAGACGTCGCTGACCGGCCGTGTTGTGCATGTAGTCGACGAACGCGAGGAATGCCTGGCCCGCGTCCACTGCCTCCAGGCGTCCGGGCACGGTGTCGAGGTTCTCGATCCCGGCGACCGCGGAGTCGAGGTCCACCCCGCGAACCGCGAGGGCGGCGATCGCCGCGAGTGCGTTGTCCACCTGGTGCACTCCCAGTAGCCGGAGCCGCACCGGTTTCGGCGCCCCGGCGCCGTGGAGCGTGAACGACGTACCGCCCTCGTCCGCGTGCACGGCGGACGCGGAGAAGTCGGACGCGGTCGTCCTCGACGAGAACGTCACGCGGGGCACGGTGACGGTGGCGGCGAGGCGGCGTCCGAACTCGTCGTCGACGCCGACGGCTGCCGCGGCGCAGCGCCCCGGTTCGAACAATCGGGCCTTCGCCGCGAAGTACGCGTCCATGTCGGGGTGGAAGTCCAGATGGTCGCGGGCGAGGTTGGTGAACACCCCCACCCGGAACGACGTTCCGTCGATTCGGTGCAGGGCGAGGCCGTGGCTCGACACCTCCATCGCGACGGCCCCGATCCGGTGCTCGGCGAACGCGGCGAGGGTCTGCTGGAGCTCGCATGCCTCGGGCGTGGTCCGGGTCGCGGTGCGTGACCCGTTCGGTCCCCGGACGGCGATCCCCGTCATCATGCCGGTGCCGACACCTGCCGCACGCAGTCCCGCGTCCAGCAGGTACGCGGTGCTGGTCTTCCCGTTCGTCCCCGTCACACCGTAGACGTCGAGTGCCTCGGACGGATTGCCGTACACCCACGCTGCCAACGGACCGAGAGCACGACGCGGATCGTCCACCACGATCGTCGGCAGGATGTCCGACCCGCGGTCGCTGAGCATCGCGACAGCACCGCGCGCCGCGGCCTCGACCGCGAACTCGATCCCGTGCCGGTGCCGCCCCGGCAGCGCCGCGTACACGTCGCCGGCCCGGACGAGACGAGAGTCCTGGCTGATACCCGTCACCGCTGCCTCGCCGGACCCGGAGAGTGTCGCCGAGTAGCCGAGGCGGCGCACCATCTCGCGCAGCAGCTTCGGCGGAGTGCACCGCGGGCAGTCGACGCTCACACTTCCAGTGCACCACTGCCGCGCAGGTCGCGAGCACGGAACCGCATCATCCGCCCCTACGTGGCTACACCGCTCCGCGGCTCGTCGAGAATTCCGCGGTCCGAACTGTAGGCCGAACGCACGTCCGGCACCCGCTCGAGAGTGGCGAGGTATTCCTCCATGGCCTTCCGGGCGTACGCCGTTCCCTCTTCCTCGCTCGGGATCGAGTCGCCCGTGGCCCGTCGCCACGTCGCGAGTTCCAGCGCCAATTCGGCCTGCGTCCCGGCGAAGTCCTCGGTGTCGGCCAGGTTGTCGCGTTCGCCGGGGTCGGCGACCAGGTCGTAGAGTTCCCGGCTCGGACGCGGCCGGAGATGCTCGGTGCCCAGCGCCGCACCGGACAGGCTGTTCTCGATGTCGAGGGGAAGATCGAGCTTGGGCCGAGGCGCGTAATTCTCGATGTAGCTGAACTGCTTGGTGCGCACCGCGCGAATGGGATCGAAGCTGTCGTGGAACGTCTTCTCCGTGAACAGGACGTCGCGTGCCGCCGACTCCGACCGGCCCAGCAACTGCCCGGCGTGGGAGACACCCTCCACGGCCGCGGGGATCGGGACGCCGAGCAGTTCGAGAAGGGTGGGAACGAGATCCACCCCGCTGAACAGGTCGTCGTAGACGCGAGGCGACGCCCGCAGCCTCCGCGGTGGGCGGATGAGCGTCGCAATTCCGGTGCCCGGCGCATACAGTGTCGACTTCGCACCGGGGAACGCCTCGCCGTGGTCGGTGAGGAACACGACCCACGTGCTCTCGTCGAGCCCCTCGGCGTCCAGCGTCTGCAGCAACCTGCCGACGGCCGCGTCGGCCACCTCGATCGACCCGTGGAATCCGGCCAGATCCTCACGGACCTCCGGCCGGTCGGGCAGGTACGACGGAACGTCGAAACCCTCGGGATCGGCGGGGACATACCTGTCGACCGGGTACGGGCGGTGCGTCTCGAAGAAGCCGGCGGTCAGCAGGAACGGTTGCGGAGGGAACCGCGACAGCCACCTCGACGCCCGATCGGTGACGTATTCGCAGTACGAATTCGTCACGTCGTACTCGTGGAAGCCGAGCCGCTTGGGATACGCGGTCTCGTGCTGCATCCCGAACAGGGACGTGTACCAGCCCGCCTCCGCCAGCAGGGACGGCAGCGTGCGGACGTCGTCGTGGTACTGCCAGCCGTGGTGTGCGAGGCCGATCAGCCCGTTGCTGTGCGGGTACCGGCCCGAGAACAGGGCGCCACGCGACGGCGAGCACAGCGGCGCCGCCGCATGCGAGTCCGTCAGCAGCACACCCTCCGCGGCGAGCCGGTCGAGGTTCGGACTACGTACCCCGGACGCGCCGTAACACCCGAGGTGACGGCCCAGATCGTGCCAGTGCACGATCAGAACGTTGTCACGGACGGGATTCACCGGGGTCGCCACAGTCGCCTCCTACATCGGCGGGGAGTTACAGGGAGACCGGAACTTCGGCCTCCGGGAGTTCGGGAGCCCGCGTCGCCCGCGCGTACACGGTCTCGCCTTCCTGCAGGCCGAGTGCCGCGCTGTCGCCGCGAGTCACCTGCGCCGAGAAGGGTTCGCCGGTCGCCTCGTTACGCAGATCCACCCGCACCTCGAATCCCAGGTGCACCACTCGCTCCACGGTGGCCCGGGTGACGCCGAGCGATTCGGCCGTGCCTGCCTCCTGGGCGAGGGCGAGGTCGGGATCGCGGCCGAGGCGGATGTCGTGCGGCCGGACCAGCTGACCGTTGAGCTTGGCCACCGACCCGAGGAACGACATCACGAAATCGTTGTGGGGGCGGTCGTAGAGGTCCTCCGGTTCACCGATCTGCTCGATCCGGCCCTTGTTGAGGACCGCGATCCGGTCGGCGACGTCGAGCGCCTCCTCCTGGTCGTGGGTGACCAGCACGGTGGTCACGTGCACCTCGTCGTGCAACCGGCGCAGCCAGGTGCGCAGGTCCGTGCGGACCTTCGCGTCGAGCGCGCCGAACGGCTCGTCGAGGAGAAGCACCTTCGGGTCCACGGCCAGGGCCCGCGCGAGCGCCATCCGCTGACGCTGACCGCCGGACAGTTGCGCCGGATAACGGTGCTGGAAGCCGTCGAGGCCGACGATCTCGAGAAGCTCGTTGACCTTCTTGTCGATCTCCGGCTTGGGCCGCTTGCGGATCTTCAGGCCGAACGCGACGTTGTCGCGCACCGTCATGTGCTTGAACGCCGCGTAGTGCTGGAACACGAAGCCGATGTCCCGCTTCTGCGGGGAGATGTCGGTGACGTCGTTCCCGCCGATCACGACGGTGCCGGAGTCGAGGGACTCCAGCCCGGCGATGGATCGGAGCAGCGTCGACTTGCCCGAGCCACTGGGCCCGAGGAGCGCGGTCAGCGAACCCGAGGGGATGTCGATCGTGACGTCGTCGAGAGCAGCAAAGGACCCGTAGTTCTTCCGGGCGCCGGTCACGGTAATCATGTGGTGCTCCTCTTGCGGTCGAGCAGGGTCATCAGAAGCAGGGTGATCAGCGCAATCCCCATCAGCAGGGTGGCTGCGGAGTAGGCACCGAACGTGTTGTGGTCGTCGATGTAGCGCGAGTGCACGAGCAGGGTCAGGGTCTGCGACACACCGGGGAAGCCCGAGGACACCATGATCACCGCACCGAACTCGCCCAGCGAGCGGGCGACGGTCAGGACCACACCGTAGGTGAGGCCCCAGCGGATGGCGGGCAGTGTGATCAGCCAGAACGTCTGCCAGCGGCTCGCACCGAGCGTCGCGGCGGCCTGTTCCTGCTCCTCGCCGATCTCGTGCAGGACGGGCTCCACCTCCCGCACGACGAACGGCAACGTCACGAAGAGGGTGGCGATGACCATGCCGGGAAGCCCGAAGATCACCTTGAACCCCAGCGATTCGAGCCCGCCGAACCAGCCGTTGGCACCCCACAGCAGGATCAGTGACACACCGACGACGATGGGTGAGACGGCGAACGGCAGGTCGACCACCGCCTGCACCAGGCCGCGGCCGGGGAAGCGGCCCCGGACCAGCGCGAGGGCGGTGACGATCCCGAACACCACGTTGACCGGGACGACGATGGCCACGATCAGCAGGGACAGGTTGAGTGCGGAGATCGCGGCGGGGGTGCTGATCGACTCGATGAAGGCGCCGATCCCGTTCTCGAACGTGCGGAACAGGATGATGACGATCGGCACCACCAGCAGGCCGAACAGATAGAGCAGCGCGACTGCACGCAGGGTGATCCGGGTGGACCCCGAGAGCTTCATTCCGCCTGCTCCTCACGACGCTGCCCCCGGCTGGCGAAGACCCGGAGGGCGAACAACGTCACGAACGCGATGGCCAGGAGAGCCACCGACACGGCCGCCGCGGCGGCCGGCCGATCGATTTCGATCTGCTGTTGAATGTACTGGGAGGCGACCTGGGTCTCTCGGGGAATGTTTCCGCCGATCAGGACGACGGACCCGTACTCGCCGATCGCGCGGGCGAATGCGAGCCCCGCGCCGCTGATGATGGCCGGAGTCAGGGTGGGCAGCACGACGCTCCGGAAGATCGTCCAGTTGTCCGCGCCGAGTGAGGCCGCGGCTTCCTCGACTTCCCTGTCCACCTCGATCAGCACCGGCTGCACCGAGCGGACCACGAACGGCAGCGTCACGAACGCCAATGCCACGATCAGACCGGGCTGCGTCGCGTTGAGGTGGACCCCGATCGGGCTCTCCGGGCCGTACAGCGACAGCAGCACGATGCTGGCCACGATGGTCGGCAGCGCGAACGGCAGGTCGATCAGCGCGTTGACGGCCCGCTTGCCGGGAAATTCGTCGCGCACCAGCACCCATGCGATGAGCGTGCCCATGATCACGTTGATCACGGCCACCACCACCGACACCACGACGGTGACGCGCAGGGACGCCACCGCCACGGGCGAGGTGATCGCGTCCACGAAGCCGCCGATTCCGTCGCCGAACGAGGCCACGGTGAGCGCGGCGAGTGGCAGGACCACGATGATGCTCAGCCAGAGTGTCGCGATACCGATGCCGAGCGGTCCCACCGCACCGGTGACCCGGGCGACCTTCTTGCGCGTAGGCGGAACGGGCGGAGACGGCACCGTGGTGCCGCGTCCGCCCGTCGCCGTCGTCGTGTCGCTCACGTCGGTCTTACTTGGTTGCGTTGTCGTAGATCACTGCGATGGACCCGGTGTCCTTGGCGAACACCTCGGAGTCGACCTTGGACCAGCCGCCGAGATCGGCGATGGTCCACAGCTTGGCCGGTTCGGGGAACTTGTCGGCGAACTCGGTTGCCACCGCGGGATCGACCGGGCGGAATCCGGCCTCGCCCCACAGCTTCTGGCCCTCGGTGGTGTAGAGGAAGTCCTTGAACGCGTTGGCCTTCTCCAGGTTCTTGCTGTTCGACAGCACCGCGACCGGGTTCTCGATCTTGAACGTGGTCGGCGGGGTCACGTGCTCGACGGGGTCACCGTTGCCCTCGATGAACAGCGCCTCGTTCTCGTAGCTGAGCAGCACGTCACCGGTGCCCTGCAGGAACGCCTCCGACGCCTCGCGGCCCGACTTCGGCTGAATCTTCACGTGGTCGTTCACCAGCGACGTGATGTAGGCCAGACCGGCCTCCGGGTCCTGGCCGCCGTTGCTCTTCGCTGCGTACGGTGCCAGCAGGTTCCACTTCGCGGATCCGGAGCTGAACGGGTTGGGGGTCACGACCTCGACGTCGGGCCGCAACAGGTCGTCCCAGTCGCGGATGTTCTTCGGGTTGCCCTCGCGCACGACGATGGTGACGACCGAACCGAACGGAATCCCGTTGTAGGCGTCCTGGTTCCAGCTCTTGTCCACCAGGCCGGCGTCGACGAGCCGCGTGATGTCGGGTTCGACGGAGAAGTTGACGAAGTCGGCCTCGGCGCCGTCCTTGACCTTGCGGGACTGGTCACCGGAGGCACCGTAGGACGGCTGGAAGGCCACGCCCTTGCCCTCGTCGGTGGCGTTGAACGCGGGGATCAGCTTGTCGAAGCCCGGCTTCGGCACGGCGTACGCGTACAGGTTGATGGTGCCCGCACTGCCGTCGGCACCGGCCGAGTCGCCGCCGACGGTGTCGCTGGCGCCGCCGCTGCACGCGGTCAGCGCCACAGCTCCGAGCGTCACGAGGGCCGTGAGAAGACTACGAGAACGGCGTTTCATGGGAGAAACCTTCCTGGGGATCTGTCACAGAGGGGTGGTGCACAAACTTGGGAGGGGGTTCGAGAGGAGGAACGCAGGGATCGCCCGAGCGGAATCAGGAATGCGAACGAAAATCAGCAGCGCGAGACCGGTCGAGCGTGCACGGTGTCACTCGCGCGCAGTGCTGTGTGCGAGGAAAAATCAACAACAGTCGATGTCGGCGACTGCGAGCATGCCGACAGCGATCAACGCCAATTCATGGCGGACCTGGTGTACAGCGGCTTCAGACACGCCGTGGACTGTAGCAGAGGCTGAACCAACCGCCCACATCGAACGGGATTTACCGGGTGACCAGCCATGCGACGACGACGAGGACGAGCAGCGCGAGCAGCGCGAGTGTGACGCGTGAGCGCGGCATCAGGGTTCCTCCACCTTCGACACGTCCCGCCTGAGCAGGACGAAGACTGCGGCCAGGCCACGATCGAGCAGCCACGCCAGTCCTCGGCACACCGGCACCATCACCAGCAGCACGAGGGCGACCTGCGGAACGAACGGGAGCCCGGCGATCCACAGCTCGAAGCCGTCCCACCAACTCGCCATCCGGTCCACCGTGCCACCCTATCGTTCGCCGGCACGTGGTCGGCGCACAGGTGGACGCCGCGACGACGACGGCCGATGATGAGCAGATGGTGTCTCTCGATGCGCACTCGGACGACCAGCCCCGCTCTGCCGCGCATCGTCACCGTCGCGCGTTTCCGCCGATCGACGATTACGCGTTCCTGTCGGACTGCGAGACCACGTGCCTGATCGCCCGGAACGGGGCGGTCGAGTGGATGTGCATCCCCCGGCCCGACTCCCCCAGCGTCTTCGGCGCCGTCCTCGACCGCAGCGCCGGCCACTTCCGGATCGCGCCGTACGGGCAGAACGTGCCCGCCGCCCGCCGCTACCTGCCGGGCGGACTGATCGTCGAAACGACGTGGCAGACCGAAACGGGGTGGCTCATCGTCCGCGACGCACTCGTGCTCGGCCCGTGGCACAACGTGGAGCAGCGGTCCCGCTCCCATCGCCGCACCCCCACGGACTGGGATGCCGAACATGTCCTGCTGCGGACCGTCAAATGCGTGAACGGCACCGTGGATCTCGAGATGAGCTGCGAGCCCGCGTTCGACTACCACCGCGGCGACGCGGTGTGGGAGTACACGGGCAAGGTCTACGAGGAAGCCACCGCCACCTGCAAGTCGAGTGGTGCGGGCGACCACCCCACACTCCGGCTGACCAGCAACATGAAGCTCGGGCTGGAAGGGCGCGAGGCCCGGGCCCGGACCCGGATGGTCGAGGACGACAACGTGTTCGTCGCACTGTCCTGGTCGCACATGCCTGCGCCGCAGACCTATGACGAGGCTGCCGAGAAGATGTGGCAGACGGCGAAGTTCTGGCGGGAATGGATCACGACCGGCCGCTTCCCCGACCACAAGTGGCGTGGCTACCTGCAGCGCAGCGCCCTGGCGCTGAAGGGGTTGGCGTACGCCCCCACCGGCGCGCTGCTCGCCGCGTCGACCACGTCGCTTCCGGAAACCCCCGGGGGCGAACGAAATTGGGACTACCGCTACGCATGGGTGCGCGATTCGACATTCGCACTGTGGGGGCTGTACAGCCTCGGACTCGACCGGGAGGCCGACGACTTCTTCGCGTTCCTCTACGACGTGTCCAGTGCCGACGACGGCAAGTACCGGCCGCTGCAGGTGATGTACGGCGTCGGCGGCGAGCGGAAACTCGTCGAGGAGGAACTGCCGCACCTGTCCGGCTATGACGGCGCGCGTCCGGTGCGGATCGGAAACGGTGCGTACGACCAGGACCAGCACGACATCTGGGGAACGATCCTCGATTCCGTGTACCTGCACGTGCGATCGCGTGAGCGGGTGCCGGAGACGCTGTGGCCGATGCTCAAACGTCAGGTCGAGGAGGCGATCGAGCACTGGCAGCTCCCCGACCGCGGCATCTGGGAGGTGCGCGGCGAGCCGCAGCACTTCACGTCGTCGAAGATCATGTGCTGGGTGGCGCTCGACCGGGGCGCGAAACTCGCCGAGCAGCAGGGCGAGACGAGTTATGCGGACCGGTGGGCCGACCTCGCCGACGAGATCAAGGCCGACATTCTCGAGCACGGCGTCGACGCACGCGGAGTCCTCACCCAGCGTTACGGCAGCGACGAACTCGACGCCTCACTCCTCCTCGCTCCGCTCCTGCGGTTCCTGCCCTCGGACGACCCGCGCATACGCGCCACCGTGCTCGCCATCGCGGACGAGCTGACCGAGGGCGGGCTGGTGCTGCGCTACCGGGTGGAGACCACGGACGACGGGCTCACGGGCAAGGAGGGCACGTTCACCATCTGTTCGTTCTGGCTCGTGTCGGCGCTCGTGGAGATCGGCGAACTCGACCGCGCGAAGCGCCTGTGCGAGCGGCTCCTCGGGTTCGCCAGCCCCCTCGAGTTGTACGCGGAGGAGATCGATCCCGAGTCGGGTCGGCACCTGGGTAACTTCCCGCAGGCGTTCACCCATCTGGCGTTGATCAACGCGGTCGTCCACGTCATCCGCGCCGAGAAGGCCGCGGCGAGCGGCTTCCACCCTGCCCACTACACGGGGTGATCCGGCCGAGACCTGCGACTCCGGACTACTCCGCGAAACGGTGCAGCAACCGCTCCGCGTCGGCCGCGATCTGCCGTACCACGACACCCGCCGGCCGCTCCGACGTGACGAGACCAGCCGCCTCCCCGGCGTACACGACACCGAGGTCGGGATCCGCGGGGTCGTAGGCGGCGGCGAGTTCGGTGTCCGGGGCGTTCTCGCCGTGCCAGCGGGACGTGAACGCGTTGCTCAGGGCCCGGCCACCCCACCGGGCCGGCCACGGCTGGCTGCGCGCCTGGTCGAACACCGACGTGTACACGGTGTCCGCGCTGCCCGCCGCGATCAGCCTGCCGCGGGCGTACTCCGGTCCGATGGTCTCGGGGCTGGCCAGCAGCGCGGTCCCGATCATGGCGCCCTCCGCGCCGGCGGCGAGAACGGCGGCGAGACCACGGCCGGTCGCGATGCCGCCCGCGGCGAGCACGGGCAGCGCGGTGGAGTCCAGGATCTCCTGCAGCAGGGGCAGCGTCCCGATCCGGCCGGTGTGGCCGCCCGCCTCGCCGCCCTGGGCGATGACGAAGTCGACGCCCGCCGCCTCCACGACCCGCAGATCGTTGATCGTGTTCACCTGCGACACCACGAGCGCCCCGGTAGCGTGCACCCGCTCCACATAGGGCGCGGGATCGCCGAACGACAGCGACACGATCCGCGGGTTCTCCGCCAGCGCGGCGTCGAGCAGGGCGTCGTCGTCGTCGAGCGCCCAGGTCATCAACCCGATGCCGAAGGCGTCGCCGCCGATGCTCCGCGCGACCGCCGTCTCCTTCGCCACCCACTCCGGGGTGGCGTAGCGCGCCGCGCCGAGCAGGCCGAGCCCGCCCGCCTTCGACACCTCGCCGACGAGGGCCCCGCCGGCCCGTCCGCCCATCGGGGCGCCGAGGATCGGCACCTCGATTCCCAGTGTCCGGGTGAGCCAGGTTTCGAGGGCCACGTGCGCACCTACTTTCGATCAGACGTCGACGGAGGAGAACAACCGAGCGGTCGGTGCTACTTCTTCGGCTTGTCCCCGACCGATTCGGACGACAACGCGGCCACGAAGGCCTCCTGCGGAACCTCGACCCGGCCGATGGTCTTCATCCGCTTCTTGCCTTCCTTCTGCTTCTCGAGCAGCTTGCGCTTACGGCTGATGTCGCCGCCGTAGCACTTGGCGAGCACGTCCTTGCGGATCGCGCGGATGTTCTCACGCGAGATGATCTTCGAGCCGATCGCCGCCTGGATCGGCACCTCGAACTGCTGGCGGGGAATCAGCTCACGCAGCTTCGACGTCATCCGTCCGCCGTACGCGCCGGCCGCGGATCGGTGCACGATCGAGGAGAACGCGTCGACGGCCTCGCCTTGCAGCAGGATGTCCACTTTCACCAGATCGGCCTGCTGCTCGCCGGCCTCCTCGTAGTCGAGGCTGGCGTACCCCTTTGTCCGCGACTTCAGGGCGTCGAAGAAGTCGAACATGATCTCGCCCATGGGCATCTCGTAGCGAAGCTCGACCCGGGTCTCGGACAGGTAGTCCATGCCGCCGAGTTCGCCGCGCCGGTTCTGGCAGAGCTCCATGATCGCGCCGATGAACTCGCTCGGCGCGATGACGGTGCACTTCACCATCGGCTCGTATACCTCGCGGATCTTGCCCTCCGGCCAGTACGACGGGTTGGTGACGACGTGCTCGGAGCCGTCCTCCATCACCACCCGGTACACCACGTTCGGCGACGTCGAGATCAGTTCGAGCCCGAATTCGCGCTCGAGGCGGTCGCGGGTGATCTCCATGTGCAGCAGTCCGAGGAATCCGCAGCGGAATCCGAATCCGAGCGCCACCGACGTCTCCGGCTCGTAGGCCAGGGCGGCGTCGTTGAGACGCAACTTGTCCAGGGCGTCGCGCAGCACCGGGTAGTCCGAACCGTCGAGCGGGTAGAGGCCGGAGTAGACCATCGGCTTGGGGTCGCGGTAGCCCACGAGGGGTTCGGTCGCACCGCCCCGCGCCGCGGTGACCGTGTCGCCGACTCGCGACTGCCGGACGTCCTTCACACCGGTGATGAGGTACCCCACCTCGCCGACGCCGAGGCCGATACTGGCCTTCGGTTCGGGCGAGATGATGCCGACCTCGATCAGGTCGTGGGTGGTGCCCGTGGACATCATGGTGATCTTCTCGCGCGGCGAGATCCGGCCGTCCACGACGCGCACGTAGGTGACGACTCCGCGGTAGGCGTCGTACACCGAGTCGAAGATCATGGCGCGCGCCGGACCGTCAGGGTCGCCGACGGGGGCGGGGATCTGCCGCACGACCTCGTCAAGCAGTTCCTTCACCCCGATGCCGGTCTTGCCGGACACGCGCAGCACGTCACCCGGCTCGCACCCGGTGATGTGTGCGATCTCCTCGGCGTACCGGTCCGGGTCGGCGGCGGGCAGGTCGATCTTGTTGAGCACCGGGATGATGGTGAGGTCCTTCTCCATCGCCAGGTACAGGTTGGCGAGCGTCTGGGCCTCGATGCCCTGCGCGGCATCCACCAGCAGGACCGCACCCTCGCAGGCCTCGAGTGCGCGGGAGACCTCGTACGTGAAGTCGACGTGCCCGGGGGTGTCGATGAGGTGGATGACGAACTCCTCGTCGCCCACCTTCCACGGCAGCCGGACGTTCTGCGCCTTGATCGTGATGCCGCGCTCGCGCTCGATGTCCATACGGTCGAGGTACTGGGCGCGCATCTGCCGCTCCTCGACCACACCGGTGAGCTGAAGCATGCGGTCGGCCAGGGTCGACTTGCCGTGATCGATGTGCGCGATGATGCAGAAATTCCGGATCCGGGCAGGATCCGTGAACGTCTTGTCGGCGAAGCTGCTGATGGGGGACCCCTTACCTGGACCGGCACCGGCCCGGTTCCGGGCCACTGTCACCTGTCAGGATATCCAAGCCACCGCGTTGCGGCTGCCGCGGCATACACGCACTAGGCTCGGCGGCCATGGCGAGCACGTGGAGCAGCATCGGGAAGACGTTGGGCCGACTTGCACGGGACAAGGGCCCGCAGCTGATCCAGGCGCTGCAGAAGTCCGGCGCGCTGGACCGCGCGGCCGGTGTCCTGACCGGGTCGACGGCCGCCGCGCCGAAGCCGGCCCCGGGTCGTCCGGTCACCGCGAATTCCGCCCCGACGGCCCATCGGGCACGGAAGGTGGAGTACTCCCCCGACCTGGACGGTCGCGCGGATCCGGGCGAAATCGTCTGGACGTGGGTGGCATACGAGGAGGATCCGAGCCAGGGCAAGGACCGGCCCGTGCTCGTCGTCGGACGTGACGGCGACACCCTGCTCGGGTTGATGCTGTCCTCGCAGAGCAAGCACGACGGCGACCGGGACTGGATCGCGGTCGGCTCGGGGGCGTGGGATGTGGAGGGTCGTCCGAGCTGGATCCGCCTGGACCGGGTGCTGGACGTGCCGGAGGCGGGGATCCGCCGCGAGGGCGCCGTGATGGCACAGGACACGTTCGAGATCGTGGCGCGTCGACTGCGGGCGGACTTCAGCTGGCAGTGACGCCGTCACCGGCGCAGATCGTCGGCGATCATCTCGGCGATCGCAGTCATCGCGAGCGCGTTGGGATGCGCCGGTTCCGCGGGTGACTGCGGCAGGATGCCCTCGAACCACCGCTGCCCCGCCGGCGCGCAGGCGTCGTGCCCACCATCCACGGCGGCCTTCGCGATGTCGATGTAACGCACGCCGTATCTGGCCGCGGCATCGACGTAGATCTGGTTGAAGCGGGCGAAGTATCGCTCGAGCCAAACGGCGTCCGCGTCGGACACGGGCATGTTCGGCCAGCAGCCACGCCGTCCGACGGAACCGCCGTGCCCGATCAGGAAGACCTCGGCGTTCGGTGCCTTCGCGACGATCGCGGCCACCACGGCGTCGACCTGGGGTGCCATCGTCGCGATCCCCTCGACCGCCAGTTGCTCCGCCCGTGGGTTGTCGCGGCAACCGGCATCCGCGCCGGGAACGACAGCGGCGCAGCGCACCGACACGGGCAGGTGATGGGAACCGCCCCCACCGATGCTGAGCGTCACGACGTCCATGTCCGGGCGGAGCGCCTCGATCTGCGGTGGAGCGAATCCCGTCCCCACGAACTGCGGGGTGCTGATCACGTGGGCGGGTTTCGCGGCGGAGCAGGTGACGTCGGTGACGGTGGCCGCACCGATCAGCCGCGCCAGCTTCGCCGGGTAGTTCAGGTCCGGTGATCGCAGGCACAGGTCGCGGTGCTCGGTGAAGTCGATGAGCGGCCCGGCTGCCCGGGAGTCGCCGAGGGCCACGTAGGTCGGTCCCGGCCGCGGTGCGTCCTCGGCGGTCGCGGTCGCAGGGACCGCCCCGGTGAGCGCGAGAACGACGCACGCGAGAAGTGCGGCTCGCAGGTCGCGCCGGTCCGGGACGGGTCGGCCGGTTGTCAGCTCTGCAGTCGGTCGTACCGGCCGAACAGTGACCGGTAGACGAGCGCTCCCACCGCGCCACCGATCAACGGGAACACGATGAACAGCCACACCTGGGCGAGCGCGCCGTTCTGGTAGGGCGCGACGGCGAGGCTGCGGGCGGGGTTGACGGACGTGTTGTCGATCGGGATCGACACGAGGTGGATCACGGCGAGCGTGAAACCGATGGAGACACCGGCGAGGGGGACGTCGGAGATCTGGTCGGTGGAGGCGAGGACCACGAACACGAGCAGCGCGGTGAGCAGGACTTCGACGATCATCGCCGCACCGATGCCGTAACCGTTCTCGATGACCCCGCCGAGCGGTCCCTTGATGGCGGACGGGCTGTGGGCGCCCCAGCCGTTGGCGCCGAGACCGTCGTCGGCCCGGTTGTACGAGGGCAGGCTCTGCGCGATCGCGTACACCACCACACCGGCGACGAGACCGCCGATGACCTGGGCGACGACGTACAACCCCGCCTTCATGACGGACAACCGGCCGAGAGCGAGGTGTCCGACCGTGACGGCCGGGTTGACGTGGCAGCCCGAAATGGGGCCGATGGCGTAGACGAGGAAGAGGAGCGTCAGTCCGAATGCCAGTGCCACACCGAGGTTCCCGACCTTGGCTCCGGCGAAGACCGCCGTACCCACCGCCGCGAAGACCAGTACGAACGTTCCGACCGCCTCAGCTACGTATTTCTTGAGATCCGAGATCGGTTCGACTTCTACGTATTCCTGTGCGGTTGGAGACATTGAACCCACCTTCGTCGAAATGGATCGTTAGTCCTGCTTTCCACAGATAGATCTGGCTGGCACTTTACGCCAGGCGTGTGATCTCCACGACGACTTCGAGATCTGTCGCGCGGCCCCCGGAGAAGATGCCCTTGAGCGGCGGAACGTCCGCGTAGTCCCGTCCGATACCCACCGACACGTGCTGTTCGTTCACCGCGACGGCGTTGGTGGGGTCGTATCCCCACCACGCACCGGTCCACGCCTCGACCCACGCGTGACTCTCCCCCGCCACCGTGTCGTCCACCGCCGCATCGGGTTTCGGGTGCAGATAGCCGGACACGTAGCGACTCGGAATTCCCATGCTGCGCAGAAGAACCAGCGTCAGGTGCGCGTAGTCCTGGCACACACCCTGCCGTTCGGCCCAGGCGTCGACCGCGGACGTGTGGACGCCCGTCGTGCCCGGAACGTAATCCATCTCCCGATGCACCCAGTCCGCCGCCGCGACAACGGCTTCGTCGGGGGTGCGGCCCTTGCGGAGGTCCCGGGCGATGGTGTCGAGCTTTCGGCTGCGCGGCACGAACGTGGTGTTGCTCAGCTGTTCGTTGAACCGGTCGGTGAGCGGAGGGCTGGCCAGCTCGTCCCAGTCCACCTTCTCCTCCGGCTCCCAGAACGGTTCGGTCTCGACCACGGACAGCCCGATTACCTCGAGTTCCCTGTGCGGCGCATGGAGATCGAATGCGGTGACGGCAGTGCCCCAGTAGTCGGTGTAGCGGTACGACCGCGTCGCCGGCGTCGTCTCCACCCGGTTCAGGATCACCGTCTGCCTGCTGTCACCGCGCGGGGTGAGTCGCGCCTCGTTGTACGAGGACGTGACCGGTGCGTCGTAGGCATACCCGGTGGTGTGCACGACTCTCATACGCCAGCTCACAGCTCTCCCTCCACGACGGCGTCGCCGCCGACGGCCCGTGCATCGGTCCACGCCACCCACGGCGCGGCGTGAAAATACTGCAGTGCGATGGCTTCTCCGAGCTCGCGGCAGGTTTCCTGCAACCCCGCGAGCCGATCCTGGAGATCCTCGAGGAGCACGCCGGGCGGCAGGAACTCGAGTTCGCTCCGGGCCCGGCCGAGGAGGCGCTGCGCCTCGGCTCTCGGTCCGACGCGGCTGTCGGGCTGGTGGTCGAGCTCGGCGAGACACAACTCCGCCTGCCGGATGGCGTGGAACACCGACCGCGGAAACAGCCGGTCCAGCAGGATGAACTCGACCACCCGGTTGGCGTCCAGCGCGCCGCGGTACGTGCGCAGGTAGGTGTCGTGAGCTCCCGCGGAACGCAGCACCGTCACCCACGCCGGCGAGGACGGGCGGTCGCCCGCACGGGACAACAGCATCCGCGCGAGCATGTCGACGCGCTCGATGGAGCGGCCGAGCAGCAGGAAGCGGTATCCGTCGTCGCGGCTCATCGTCGAATCGGCCAGACCCGCGAACATCGCCGCGCGTTCCTCCACGTACCGGAAGAACTCGTGCGGCCCGAGACGCTTGGACGCCCGTTCCCGTTCGGCGAGGCCGTTGTACGTGGTGTTGAGGCACTCCCACATCTCGCTGGACGTGACCTCCCGGGCGCCCCGCGCGTTCTCGCGGGCGCTGGCGAGGGAGTCGATGATCGAGCCCACCTGGTTGCGGCTGAACGCCACCAGTTCGGTCACCGACCGGACGTCGAGCTGGGTGTCGGGAGCTTCGATGCCGAGCACCCGCAGCAGCAACCGGGACGTGCGGTCGGGGTCCACCGAGGCGTCGTCGAGCAACTGGTGCACGGCGACGTCGAGGATGCGGGCCATGTCGTCGGCCCGCTCGACGTACCGGCCGATCCAGTACAGCGATTCCGCGTTTCTCGCCAGCATCAGCGATCACCTCCCTGGCCCTGGCCCTGTTGCTGCTGCTGTTGCTGTTGTTGCTGCAGCTGAGTCGTACTGAGTTCGGGTCCCTGCTCGGCCTCGGCGGACTGCGCCGGCTCGGTCACGAGCTCCTCACCGGCGAGTTCCCGCTCCTCGTCGGAACTCCGGCTCGCGAGCACCCACGTGTCCTTGCTTCCGCCGCCCTGGCTGGAGTTCACGACGAGGGACCCCTCGGGCAGGGCCACACGGGTCAGCCCGCCCGGCAGCACCCACACGTCGTCACCGTCGTTGACCGCGAAGGGCCGCAGATCGACGTGCCGCGGCACCAATTCGTCTCCGACCTTGGTCGGCACCGTGGACAGCTGGACGACGGGCTGCGCGATCCACCCGCGCGGGTCGGCCTTGATCTTCCGGGCGATCGTGTTCAGTTCCTTGGGTGACGCGTCGGGGCCGAAGACGATGCCGTAGCCGCCGGACCCTTCCACCGGTTTGATCACCAGTTCGTCGACTCGGTCCAGGACCTCCTCGCACTCCTCGTCGAGCCAGCACCGGAACGTGTCGACGTTCGCGAGCAACGGCTTCTCGCCGAGGTAGTAGTCGATGATCTGCGGGACGTACGTGTAGACGAGTTTGTCGTCGCCGACCCCGTTCCCGACGGCACTCGAGATGACGACGTTGCCCGCCCGGGCCGCGTTCAGGACGCCGGCCACCCCGAGCACGGAGTCCGGCCGGAAGTGCATCGGGTCGAGGTAGTCGTCGTCGATGCGGCGGTAGATGACGTCGACCTGGCGTTCGCCCTCGGTCGTGCGCATGTAGACCATGTTGTCGCGGCAGAACAGGTCACGCCCCTCGACCAGTTCGACACCCATCTGGCGCGCGAGCAGCGAATGCTCGAAGTACGCGGAGTTCGCGACACCGGGTGTCAGCACCACGACGGTCGGGTCGGCCTCGTTGAGGGCGGCGGACGCGCGCAGCGCCCGCAACAGATGGGAGGCGTAGTCGCCGACGGACCGCACGCGGTGCGACATGAACAGGTCGGGGAACACCCGCGCCATCGTGCGGCGGTTCTCCATGACGTAGGACACCCCCGACGGCGAACGCAGGTTGTCCTCGAGTACGCGGAACACCCCGTTCTCGTCGCGGACGAGGTCGATGCCGGCGACGTGGATCCGCACCCCGTTCGGCGGGACGATCCCCGACGCCTCCCGGTGGAAGTGCTCGCACGAGGTGACCAACCGCTTCGGCAGCACGTGGTCACGCAGGATGCGCTGTTCCCCGTACACGTCGTCGAGGAACATCTCGAGCGCCTGCACGCGCTGCTTGATGCCCTTCTCGAGACGCGTCCACTCGGCAGCGGCAATGACCCGCGGGACCAGATCGAGCGGGAAGGGCCGTTCCTGACCGGACAGCGAGAACGTCACACCCTGGTCGATGAACGCCCTGCCCAGGGCGTCGGATCGGGCGGCGAGGTCGGCTCGGTCCGCGGGCTCGAGCGCCTTGAAGACGCCCTTGTACGGCGGGCGGACGGTGCCGTCGCGGTCGAACATCTCGTCGAACGCCAGCCCGTAGCGCCCGACGTCGGCGTACCCGTCGAACACGTGGGCGGGCTTGCGCGGCCGAGCGGTCACCCGTGTCCGCGGCTGGGTTCCCGATGCCTTCGCACCCGCCTGCGTGCTTCCCCCCGATTTCCGGACAGGGGCTTTCGAGGTTGCCGACGATTTCGTTACTGTTGACGACTTCGATGCTGGGGGCGTCATCCCAGACATGCTGCTACATGCACACCCGTTCAGCAGCACAGCCGCAGGATTTCCCGGCGCGTCCGGCGCCGGTTTGAGATCGGACACCGATCACTGGTAATCTCGCCTGTCGGTGCATATGTGTGCGCCCAGAGCTTTCTCGACCGTAACCAGCTTAAGACGACAGGATTTTACGCGTGGCCAACATCAAGTCCCAGGTGAAGCGGATCCGTACCAACGAGGCGGCCCGACTCCGTAACCAGTCGGTGAAGTCCTCGCTGCGCACGGCGATCCGCTCGTTCCGCGAGGCTGCGGCGGCCGGTGACAAGGACAAGGCCAACGAGCTCCTCGTCGCCACCAGCCGCAAGCTCGACAAGGCAGCCAGCAAGGGCGTCATTCACGCCAACCAGGCTGCCAACAAGAAGTCTGCTCTCGCGCAGGCGATCAACAAGATCTGACGGTTCTTCCGTCGTAGGCTCTCCAACGGCCGCTCGATCCTCGGATCGAGCGGCTGTTGTCGTGTCTGCGTGTCAGACCTGGCGTAGCCGGGAGACGCGTCCGACGGCACTCTCGACGGCGTAGTCCGCGTCGGCCGACGCGCCCTTGACGTCGGCGTTCAGGGACGCCACGATACGTAGCGCCTCACCCACCGACGTGGGTGTCCATCCCTTCGCGAGGGCCTGCGCCTTCTTGATCTTCCAGGGTGGCATGCCGAGTTCCGACGCCATCCGGAACGGGTCTCCCCGTCCCGCCGGGGCCACCCGGGCGATCGAGTGCACCGCGTCGGCCAGCGCGTCCGCCAGCAGCACGTGGGGTACGCCGCGCAGCATCGCCCAGCGCAGCGCCTCGATCGCGCCTGCGGTGTCGCCGGCGACGGCCTTGTCCGCGACGTCGAAACCGCTCACCTCGGCCTTGCCCGAGTAGTACCGCTGAACGGCGGCGACGTCGATCTTTCCGCCGGTGTCTGCGGTGAGCTGCGAGCACGCGGCCGCCAGTTCGCGCAGATTCGAGCCGACCCCCTCGAACACGGTCTGCACCACTTCCGGCGACACCCGGACGCCGAGGGTGCGGAACTCGCCGCGGATGAACCCGATGAGGTCGCCGGACTTCAGTTTGGCGCACGAGTGCACCACCGCTCCGAGTTTCTCCAGCGCCCCGGTCATCGCTTTCGCCCGTCCGCCGCCCGAGTGCAGGACGACGAGGACGACGCCCGGAGGCGGGTCCCCGGCTGCGTCGAGGATCAGTGCCACGGCGTCCTTGCCTGCCTCGGCCGCGGCCTCGAGCACCACCACGCGGTCTTCGGCGAACAGGGAGGGGCTGAGCAGTTCGGCGAGTTCGGCTGCCCCGGCGTCGCCCGCCCTCAACCGGTTGACGGGAAGATCAGCGCCCGCGGCCACGTCCGCGTTCGCGCGAACGTGGCTGATGACCTGCGCCACCGCACGTTCGACGAGGAACTCCTCGTCACCGAGGACGAGATGGAGCTGTTCGAGCTGAGTTGGTGTGCTCACGCGAAGATCGTGCCACGTGTGGCGGACACGGTCGCCGACACCCCGGAACCGGGACCGAGCAGGCCGAACACGGGCGATCGCCACGCAGCGGTCGCGTCGGCGGTGGACACTCGATCATATGACCGCGGAAACCGAGGTGGACGGCGTCATCCGCGCGGACTACGCGCACATGATCGACCTCGACGACGATCGCACGGCAGGGCAACGGTACGAGCTGAGTTTCCGGTACACCTGCCGCGACGGGCTGCTCCTCCGATGGTCGGTGCAATTGGTCGCCCGCTGTTCTGCCTCCGGCCACGCCGAGACGCTGTTCGCCGGTGGTCGATCCGTCCTCGAACCCGCAGCGCCCTCGCGCGGCGACGTCGCGGCGGCCGGGTCCGACGACGACTTCGACACCGCGTGCGAGTTCTATGAACAGCGGTGGCGGGCCCTGCTCGACCCGGCGGGCGGCAGCCCGCGAGGTGACACCGAGCAGCGCCACCTGTCCGACGCGCTCACCCTGTACGGGCGTACGTGGCGCAGCGGGGCGGGCCGTGCGGTCGCCGACCGACTCGCATCGTTCGCGAATGTCACCGTGCTCGCCCTGGGCACCGACCCCGCGTTCCACGTCATGCGCCGCACCGCCGCGCATTACCCCGACCCGGTCGTCCTCGCCGTCTACCAGCCCGCCGGGCAGCGCATCGACCTCAGCCTCGTCGACACCGCGACCGTGGAAGCGTTGATCGACGACCCCGGTCCGCTGCGTACCGGACCGGACACCAGCGCAGGTGCCCTGCTCACGGGTGTCGGATCCGCCGGACTGCTGCATCCCGGCTACATCGGCTCCACCACCGCCGGCGTCGCCGAGTTGACTCCGCCACCTCCGGTCAGCTGACCACTTCGCGCGTCAGGAGGTCGACCACCGCCGCCAGCGTGCCGACGCGCGTGAACTCGGCCCGTTGCCGCTCGGCGCCCGTGCCCTCGCGCAACACGGTGTCGAGCCCCGACTCGAGGAACGCCCGATCACTCGCGCCGAGCCCCGGGGCCACGCAGTCGTTCAGCAATTCCAGTTGCCGGCGGACCGGCAGGGCCCGATCCGTGGCCGGGCTCGTGCATTCCCCGTCGAGTCCGTCACGGGCCGCGCGCCACAACTGCGCCCGCAGCAGCTCGGCGCGCAGCCACGGCACGGTGAGGCCGTCGTCCAGCGACTGGAGCGCCCACGCGACGAGACCCTTCACGACCACCGCGTAGAGCGCCGCGTGCGCCGCGGTCATGGCGACGTCCGCGACCCGGACCTCGATGGTCGGCTGCTTGTCGGAGAGCCGGACGTGCCAGTAGATCATTCCCCGGTCCATGGCGGCACCGGTTCCGATCATGGCGCCGACCATCGCCTCGTACTCGTCCGCGGAGTCGAAGTGCGGCGGCGGTCCCGCCGACGGCCACCGCGACCACATGATGTGCCGCCAACTGTGATAGGCGGTGTCGTGCCCACTGTGGAACGGCGAGTTCGCGGCGAGCGCGAGGAGTACGGGCAGCCAACTGCGAACCAGGTTGCTCACCCGCACACCGACGTCGCGGCTCGGGACCCCCACGTGCACGTGGCAGCCGCACGTGGTCACCGTGTCCACGATCGACCCGAAGTGGCGGGCCATCTGCTCGTACCGCGGGCTCGGGGTGATCGCCGGGGGCAATCCCTCGACGATCAGGGACGTCCCGCTGGGTAGCAGCAGCAGATCGCGGCCCGCCGCGGCCTTCGCCAGCCGGCGTCGCAGGCTGCGCAGCTCCTCGTGCAGTTCCTCCCCGGTGTGGCACACGCCCGTCGCCGTCTCGATCTGGCATCGAGCGAGTTCACGCTGAAGCCCGTGAATGTCGTGGCCGGCCTCCGTGACCACGTCAGGTCCCGCGGTGGAGAGATGACCGGACTCGTCGACGAGGAAGAACTCCTCCTCGACCCCCACACTGAGGTCGCGACCCGATTCCGTTGCTGCAGGGCTCATTCAGGAGGTATCCCCGCGTTCCGCGGATACGAAACCGGGGCACCGCCGCTCAGGTGAAACCGATGACTTCCTCGCCCCAGGCCCGGCGGAGTTCCCGGTCCGGATCGGCGACGACCGCGTCGGACTTGCCGATCAGCAGGGTCGTGCGATCCGCCTCGTCGTACAGCGGCCAGCCGACCTCGGCTCCCGTTCCGTCCGGTGTGCCCTCGGTGGCGAACGACAGCCACCGTCGCTGGATCCGCTCCGACACGTGCCCGGCGGTTCGGTGCCCCCCGAGCTTGAATGTGGGGTCGTGCGGGACGACACCGAAGTTCCCGAAGACGTACGGCACCTCGGTGCCGTGGGTGGCGCCGATCCGCGCGGCGCGCAGGAACGGTGTCGCGTAGTCGAAGCGGTACAGCCAGGTCGGGGCGACGCGGCTGTGCGCCTCCGCGATCCACAGCGTCGGCATCCGGAACGCGGCGTCCCGCGAGATCTCCATGGCCGAGCGCTTCTTCGGGTAGTCGGGGTACGCGGCCGCCACCTCCTGTTCCTCGTCCGCCGGGAGGTCGGGATGGTCGGCGGCGATCGCCACGAACATCTGATGCACGGCGTCCGGGGTGATCGGCATCAGGGGCGACTTCATGAGCCGGAACATCGACGCCTCGTCCTTGTTCGTCCCGATCAGCAGCGGAATTCGGTGTGCGAGGCCTTTGCGGAATGCCGCCACCGGGTAGTGCGGGACCACGTCGCCGTCGACGGTCGGAGCAACCGCCAGGGTGCCGGGGACCCGCGCGGGCACCTGCTGGACGAGTTCGACGCAGGCCTTCGTCAGCACGTCGACGGGCAGGTCGCGGAGACGGCCCGCGTCGGCGGGCGCGATGTCGAGCAGCTCGAGGAACGACTCGGCGATGCTCGCCGCGCGGTCACCGCCGTACACGGATGTCGCGGGGGAACTCTCGGCGATCGCGCGATGGAACAGTCCCTCCGCAGGCGGGGACGTCATCAGCGTGGTGACCGCGCCGCCACCGGCGGATTCCCCGAACAGGGTCACGTCGCCCGGGTCGCCGCCGAATGTCGCGATGTTGTCGCGAACCCAGGTCAGTGCCGCAATCTGATCGCGCAGGCCCAGGTTCGTCTCGAACGGATGCTCCCCGGTCGAGAACGAGGAGAAGTCGAGGAAGCCCAGCGCACCGAGCCGGTAGTTGAACGTGACCACCACGACGTCGCCGCGTTCGACCAGACGGGTCGGATCGAACATGCGCTGTCCGGACGAACCGAGGTAATACGCCCCGCCGTGGATCCACACCATCACCGGCCGCGGTCGCTCGGTGTCCGTCGCGGGGGCGAAGACGTTCACGGTGAGGCAGTCCTCGTCGATGGTCAGACCGGGATCGATGGGCAGCGGGCCGTGCTCGTTCTGCGGTGCGATCGGACCGAACCGGGAACAGTCGCGAACGCCGGTGAAGGGTTCGGGCGGGCGCGGGGCGCGGAGCCGCCACTCGCCGACCGGCGGCGCGGCGTAGGGAATGCCTTTCCAGGACCGAACGCCGCCCAGGCGGACGCCCCGCAGCGTTCCCTGGCCGATGGTCACCTGTGGGTCCTCGGTGCGCGAAACCATGCCGTCATCTTCGCCCGGGACGACTGCCGCCGGAGTCCGATCGGGAATTCCTGCGGCCGGGACCTGCGGGGACCGCCCTCTCTGGCAGACTGAATCGGTGAACCGGGCGCATGCCCGCACGCTGGAGGAACCGATGCGAGAGACAGTGCCCGAGACGACGCGCTCGCAGGCGGTCGGCAGGTCGGCCGCGACGTTCGCGACCCTCGCCGATCTTCTCTACGCAGGCCAGGATTTCGGGCACGTCCACCAAGCCATCTGCGACGCCGCGCCGCTGCTCGTCGAGGGCTGTGACCACGCGAGCCTGATGCTCCGGGAGGGATCCCGCTATGTGACGGCCGCGGCGAGCGACGACGTGGCCTTCCGTGTCGACGAGTTCGAGCGCAGCGAGAACGAGGGACCGTGCGTCGATGCCATCGTCAGCGACACTCCCCAGTTCGAGACGGACCTCGCCACCACGTCGCAGTGGCCGCGGCTGTCGGCGCGGGTGCTGGCCCACACACCGGTGCGCGGTGCCGCCGGATTCCGACTCGTCATCCTCGGACGCAAGGTCGGCGCCCTCAATCTGTTCTCCGACACGGCGGGAGCGCTGAACACCACGTCCGTCGATCAGGGCATCATGCTCGCATCGTTCGCGGCGGTGGCGCTGGCGGCCGTCCACGAGCACGCCGAGGCCGAGACACTGCGGGCAGGCCTGGCCAGCAACCGTGAAATCGGGAAGGCGGTGGGACTGCTGATGGCGTTCCACAACATTCCCGAGACTCAGGCGATGGAGATTCTCCGCACCACCTCGCAGGACATGAATCTCAAACTGGCGACGGTGGCGCAGGAAATCGTCACTCACCATCACCGGAAGGTGACCTGACCGCCGTCAGTCCGCCTCCGGTGCATCGGGGTTACCCGCTATGCCGAGCATGGACAGGAGCATGCGGCAGTCTTCGGCGTCGAGTGACTGGGCGGCAACGACCCGCTGCGCTCTCCACACCTGCCCGGCGTCGAGCTCGTCGTCCACATCGAGATCTGTCCGCTCCGATTCCGACATTCGCCCTCCAACGCGGGTGCGTTCCAAGACCGTTCACCTCAGGCATCTGCCACCGGATGGTAGTCGGTGTTTCGGTGTCGCATATGCACATCGGGAATCGAAGTCGAAACGATACAGAACCCGTTCCGCCCCGGTCGCGCCGAGCGTGTCGAGCGGCGCGCCCACGAGACGAAAGTTGCAGCGGCACAGCCGATATCAGGAAGTCGTCAGCGCCCGCAGCGGCTCACTCAACTCGTTGGCGAAGAACTCGAAGAAGCCGTCGACGTCCGGCCCCGCGTTGATCAGCGCCAGATGATCGAACCCGGCATCGACGAAGGTGCCTGCCACCTCGAGGTGCCGCCGGACATCCGGCCCGCAGGCCATGGCGTCGCGGACGTCCTCGGTGCGGATCGACGACGCTGCTGCCTCGAAGTTGATCGGATTCGGCAGTTCCGCTTGAACCTTCCATCCGGTCAACCCGAACCGGAACAACCGGTGCGCCGACTCGACCGCGGATTCCTCGTCACGAGCCCACGCGAGGGGCACCTCCCCGTATCTGGGCCCCGACCCACCGGCCCCGGCGTAGGCCTTCACCAGGTCCGGATCCGCTTCGGTGGCGAACAGTCCGTCGCCGAGTTCCGCGGCGATCCCGACGGCCTCCGTGCCGCCCGCCGCGACGGCGATCGTGGGCGGCACGTCGGGGAGATCGAACACGCGGGCGTCGTCGAGAGTGAGGTGTTTGCCCTCGTACGAGTGGTAGCCGCCCGACCACAGCAGGCGGATGATGTCGATCGCCTCACGGAGCATCTGGTGCCGGATGGTCACCGACGGCCAACCGCCACCGACGACATGTTCGTTCAGCCGTTCCCCCGAACCGAGTCCCAAGGTGAACCGGCCCTCGCTGAGGACGGCGGTCGTGGCCGCGGCCTGCGCGATGATCGCGGGGTGATATCGGACGAACGGGCAGGTGACGCCGGTCGCCAGACCGATCCGGTCGGTCCGTGCCGCGGCGGCCGCGAGCATCGACCACACGAATCCCGAATGACCGTGGCTGTAGAGCCACGGGTGATAGTGATCGCTCACCTCGACGAAGTCGAAGCCGGCCCGTTCGGCCTCCACCGCCTGCCGCACGATCTCCCGCGGATCGAACGTCTCGGCCATCAGCTTGAACCCCACCTGCATGTCGTCGTCCCTTTCCTCGAGTTCTGCGAAGGTTTCCCGGATTCGGGCGCGCTCACACAAGGCGACCCAGCGACGACGGCCAGACCGGCACCCACAGCACCAGCACACCGATCGCGATTCCCGCCAGCACCAGCCGCGGTCCGCGTCTGCGCAGCGTCACACCGAGCGCCGCGACGGCACCGAGCACGATCGCCGCACCGGCGGGCCCGGAGGGCACCGCAACCGAGGCTCCGGGAATCCGCGCGCCCCGCTCGGCGACGGTGACGAGCCACCACAGCGGCCACTGGGTCACGCGCACCACCACTTCCGCGACGGGAACACTGACCCCCGCGATCAGCGCGGTGATCGCTCCGGCCACGGTGATCACGCCGACCACGGGGGCGACCAGGATGTTCGCGCAGACGGACACCAGGCTCACCGTCCCGGCCATCGCGGCGACGATCGGAGCGGTGACGGCGAAGGCGGCGACGGACACCGCCACCGTCTCGGCCACCGCCCGCGGCCAGCCGCGGCCCACCAGCATGTCGACCCAGACCGGCGCGATCACGATCAATCCTGCGGTGGCGGTCGCCGAGAGAACGAAGCCGAAGTTCACCGCCAACTCCGGTGACCACGCCAGCAGGGCGATGACCCCGGCCGCGAGCGCGGGCATCGCCTGTTTCCGCCGTCCGGTCACGAGCGCCAGCAGGGCGACCGAGCCCATCGCCGCGGCGCGCAGCACACTGGGTGACGGTCGCGCGATCACCACGAATGCGATCAGGGCCGCGGCGGCCAGCGCCGCACCCGCGCGGGGATCGAGCCCCACCGCTCGGACCAGGAGCAGCACCGCTCCCAGCAGAATGCTGACGTTCGCCCCGGACACCGCCGTGAGATGCGTCAACCCGGTCGCGGTGAAGTCGTCCTTCACCACCCGGGACAGCGCCGAGGTGTCGCCGACCACCAGCCCCGGCAGCAGTCCTGCCTCGTCGGCAGGCAGGACGGCGGCGGCAGCGGCGAACCGCGCACGCAGGGCGCCGGCCCACCGCTGATGCGGGGGCGCGGGACCGACGTCCGCGGGCGGTCCGGACACCCGGACCGTGGCCAGGCTCAGATCCCGGTGCCGCGGAGGGCTCGCCTGCCCGCGCAGGACCACGTCCTGCCCCGGCAGCAGTCCGAGCCACCCCTCCGCCGGGGCGAGGACGACCACCGCACCGCCCGAGTGGATCGTCTCGGTGGCCCGGCGGATCTCGACGACGTTCGCGTTCACGAGGACGTGCCGTCCGAAGCCGGCGATCTCCCGGGGATCGTCGACGAGGGTGACGACGAGCGTCACCCACGTCTCGTTCCGGGCGAGTTCGGTCATCGGGTGCCGCTCCACGGCATGAACCCGCCAGGCCACCCCGGCGGCGCAGCAGGACCCGAACAGCAGGACCGCCAACGTCGCGGCCGTCCACCGGCCCGGTCCCCGCAGGGCGCGTCCCGCGGCGAGGAGAACTGCCGCTCCCGACAGGGTCGCCACGAGGACCCATGCCGCCCGGGAGCCTCCGAGGATGCCGATCAGCGTTGCCGCCCAGCACATCCCGGCGAACGGCAGTAGCCGCAGATCGAGAAGACGCGGTTCGTCGTCGGGCATCACAGGGTGACCTGGCCGCGCAGTTTCTCCAGCCGCACCGGCCCTATCCCGTCCACCTCCCCCAGTTGCGAGATGTCGGTGAACGTGCCGTTGGTCGTGCGCCACGCGACGATCGCCGCCGCCGTGACGGGCCCGACACCGGGAAGTGCGTCGAGCTCCGTCTCGGTCGCCGTGTTGAGGTTCACGAGCCCTCCGCCCGTGGCGGCCGCTGCGCCTGCGGTCCCCGGCGATCCCGCGGCGGCGCCGCCCACCGCACTCGGTGGCGCCTGGGTGGTCGCGGCACCCACCAGCACCTGGTCGCCGTCCGAAAGTCGTTGAGCCAGATTCAATCCGAGGGTGTCACCGCCGTCGCGCACTCCCCCGGCAGCAGCGAGGGCATCCGCGACCCGGGAGCCCGGCGGTAGCCGGACGAGACCGGCCGACGCCACCAGTCCCACGACGCTGACGACGATCTCCTCCGCCGGCGCGGGTGCCGACGCCGCCGCGGCGGGAGCCGTCGTCACCGGCGCCGGAGTCAGGGAATGCACCCCGGCTGCGGGTAGCGACGGAACGGCCTGTGTCTCCGGCCGATCGCTGCGCACTCCCAGCACAGCGGCCGTCGCAACGACGATCCCCACCACGACGAGCACCAGCGCCCCGGAACGCCCGGGATCGAATCGTGCGTCCCGCCACCGGTCCGGCAGCGAGAATCCACCCCGGCGTTCGGCGGACCACGTCGTGTCGCCGTCGAGGACGGTCCCGATCGGCTCGGCCAGCCACTCCGGCTCCGACGGTGTGTCGGGCGGCGCCGCATCGCGTTCCCCCGACGTCAGGAACGCGAGCCGCGTCCGGCCCCTCGAACGTTCTTCCCTGATGCCCATGGACGCGACGGTAGAGTGCGCCGCCCACCGAATTGCCGCGACGACCAGGCTTTCCGAATCGGCCTGTGGATCAGTGCGACGTTGTGGATGAATCGCGGTCTTCGTGGTGCAGGGTGGGTTCCGGGCACAGCACGATGCCGATGGCGCCCACCCCGACGTGGGCACCGATCACCGAGCTGAAATCGGTGACGACGAGATCACTGACCTGCGGAATCCGGTCCTTCAGGTGCTGTGCCACCGCCTCGGCGCGCTGCCGGGCATGCATGTGATGCACAGCGACGGCCGTCCTGTCCAGACCTGCCAGCTCCACCGCGGCGTCGACCATCCTGGCCATCGCCTTGGTCGAGGTGCGCGTCTTCTCCTTCAGAACCAGCCGGCCGTCCACGAGATGCAACACCGGTTTCATCGCCAGTGCGGTGCCGAGCAGCGCGGCGGCGGTGCCGATGCGGCCTCCGCGACGCAACTGATCGAGCCTGTCCACCACGATCAGGCAACGCCCGCGGCTCGCGACGTCGACCGCCCGCCGGTACGCGGTCTCGAGGTTCGCACCATCTTTCGCGGCCCGCGCGGCCTCGAGGACCGGGTAGCCCAATCCCATTCCGGCAGACTGGGAGTCGACGATCCGCACCCGGCCGCCGAATTCCTGCGCCGCCTGGCGGCCCGCCTCCCACGTGCCGGACAGCTGGCGGGAGATGTGGACCGCGAGAACGCCTGCGCCCTCACTGAGTTCCAGCGCTGTCGCGTATGCCTCGGACAGCTCGCTCGGCGACGCGCCCGACGTGGTGACACCGGCAAGGTCGTCGGGGAGCTGGTCGATTCCCTCCCGGAAATCCTGGCCACCGCTGAGGACGTGGAGCGGGACCACCTGGATCCCGTACTGCTCGACGAGTTCGGGCAGGATCGAGGCCGAAGAATCGGTGACGACGACGACGGGCATCGGACTACTCGGCTCCGCTCGACACCGGGTCGGCCGGAACCGCACCCTCGGCGGAGTCCGGAACGACTCCCGCCGCGCGGAGCGCGGTCAGCATCGACGCAGCCACCTCGGTGTGTCCGTCCCAGCCCCAGTGGATGCCGTCCGGATTACCCTGATCGCTGAAGACGTTGGCGCGCACCGCCTCCGCGAGGTCGACGAGGGGCACGTTCTTCTCCTCCGACCACGCGGTGATGGCGGCAACGGCACCGGGGCGACCCGCGTGCACCTTGCCGTAGGCCTCGCTGCGATGCACGGACGGCAGGGTGCCGATGACGGGCAGCTCGGGACGCATGTACTCGAGCGCCGCCCGGGAGCTCTCCAGATATTCGACACTCAGCCGCGGGGGCAACGCCACCGGCCACCCCAGCGGGGACAGCCTGGGCTGAAGCCACTGGTAGCCGGTCCGCACGACGCGGCGCAGCGCGGGTGGGCGGACGTAACGCAATTGTTCCCGCAGTGCCGTCGGGAGCGGGGACGGAAGGGAGTCCATGCCGCCGACCGCGAACACGACGGCACCGGCGCGGGGAACCGCCGACCACACGCGTGGGTCCTGGGTCAGCGCCCACCACACGTCGCGGCTGGTCCACCCGATCCGCGCCACCAACTCGACATCCCAACCAAGTTGACGTGCAACGATATTGGGCCAGATGTCGGGGTGGTCGGACGGGAGACCGCCCTTGGGACCGTAGTACGACAGCGAGTCGGCGAGCACGAGCAGTACGGGGCGTTCCCCGGGACCGGCACCCGCGTCAGAGGACGTCACTGGCCACACTCGCAGAAGCGTTCCACACGTCGAGGCGCCAGTTGAGCGAATCGGGGTTTCCGTACGCACTCAGCTGTACCCAGCTGGTGTTGCCCAGCCCGCCCAGCACCGGCCAGCGGTCGACGGGCAGATCCAGCAGTGCGGCGGTCAGCGCGGCGATCACACCGCCGTGCGCGACCAGGACCACCGGCTTCTCCGCCCAGTCCTCGTGCTTCTCGACGAGTTCGGCGACCACCGGCTTGCTGCGGCGTGCGACGTCGATGCGACTCTCCCCGCCGGGCGGTGCCCACGTCGCGTCGCCGCGCCACGTGGCGCGGGCGCCGGGTGCGCGCGCGTCGACGTCGAGGTGCGTGAGCCCCTGCCAGTCACCGAGGTGCGTCTCGCGGAGGCGCTCGTCGATCTGCACCGGCAGACCGGCGTTGTCGCCGACCTCGACTGCGGTGTCGTAGGCCCGCCGCAGATCGGAGGACACGATGGAGATCGGTCTGCGACCGACGAGCGCGCCGGCGGCGGCGCGGGCCTGCGACCGACCCAGCTCCGACAGTTCGGTGTCGAGCTGTCCTTGCATGCGGTTGTCGGCGTTGTACTCGGTCTGCCCGTGGCGGAGCAGGATCAGACGTCGCGGGGCACGGGGGGCATCCGTCACAGCTCGGACTCCTCCGCCTGGGCGGCGGTGCCCGCACCGTTCGCGTCGGCCGGGCCGTGCTGCCCGAGACCCTCGACGGGCACGGTCGGGCAGTCCTTCCACAGCCGGTCGAGTGCGTAGAAGTTGCGCTCCTCGTTGTGCTGGACGTGGATCACGACGTCGACGAAATCGAGCAGTGCCCAACGGCCTTCGCGGGTGCCCTCGCGCCGCACCGGCTTGTGACCTGCCTCACGCAGCCGATCCTCGATGTTCTCGACGATCGCGTTGACCTGTCGCTCGTTGGGGGCGGAGGCGATGACGAAGCAGTCGGTGATGACCAGCTGCTCGGAAACATCGAGCACCACCACATCGGAGGCCAGCTTCTCGTCGGCAGCCACTGCCGCGATGCGTGCCATCTCGATGGCTTCGGTCGTTGCGCTCACGCGATGTTCTCCCAGTTCGGTTCGAAAAGTGCTGACTAACTCTTGGTCTTGTCCGGGGCCGGTTCGGACATCGTCGTCGCGCCGTCGAGACGCTCGGAGTCCGGTGGCCTGTACAGGTTCCGTTTGGAGATGTACTGGACCACACCGTCCGGCACGAGGTACCACACAGGACGGTGTCGACTGGCCCGCCGCCGACATTCCGTCGAGGAGATCGCCAGAGCCGGGATCTCGATCAGCGTGACCGCGTCCTCCGGCAATGCGTCCAGGTGACCGGCCAGATGTTCGGTGTTGAGATCGAATCCCGGGCGCGACACCCCGACGAACTTCGCCAGCGAGAACAGTTCCTCCCAGTCCTGCCAGGACAGGATACTCGCCAGGGCGTCCGCACCGGTAATGAAGTACAGCTCGGCGTCCGGGTGGTAGCTGCGCAGATCACGCAGAGTGTCGACGGTGTAGGTGACCTTCTCCCGGTCGACGTCCACCCGGCTGACGGAGAAACGCGGGTTCGACGCGGTGGCGATGACCGTCATCAGGTACCGGTCCTCGGCGGGGCTGACGCCCTTGCCCTGCTTCTGCCACGGACGTCCGGTGGGCACGAAGACGACCTCGTCGAGGCTGAATCGATCCGCCACCTCGCTGGCCGCCACGAGGTGACCGTGATGAATGGGGTCGAAGGTGCCGCCCATGACTCCGAGGCGGCGCCGACGCGCGCCCGCTGCTCCCTGTTCCACGAGTGCCGAGCTTACGTGTTCACACCGGCAGCAACCCGGCGACCACCGACGCCAGCTGCTGAGCGGATCGGCATTCGTGCATGCTGATGACCTCGTTGTACACCTTGGCCGCCGAGTCGCCCGTTCCCCACTGGCCGCGGGGCTCCGGGTTGAGCCAGTGCGCGTGTTTCGCCACCGATACGAGGCGGGCCAGGGCCTCCAGATTCGGGTCGCGGTAGTTGTTGCGGCCGTCGCCGAGCACCAGCAGCGATGTCCGCGAGGTGATGCTCTGGGTGAACCGCTCGGCGAACACCCCGAACGCGTTGCCGTAGTCGGAGTGCCCGTCGTAGCCGACCAGGTCGGCTTCCCGGATCATCCGCGACATGGCGCTGCCGAGGTCGGCCCCCGCGTCGAAGAAGCGGGTGACCTCGTCGGTGGTGTCGATGAACGCGAACACCCGCACCCGGGAGAACTGTTCGCGCAGCGCGTGGACGAGCAACAGGGTGAAGTGGCTGAAACCGGCGACCGAACCCGAGACGTCGCACATCACGACCAGTTCGGGACGCGCCCGGCGGGGCTTGCGCTGGACGAGGTCGATGGGCACTCCGCCGGTGGACATCGACTTGCGCAGGGTCCGCCGCAGGTCGATCGAACCGGCCCGGTTGCGGCTGCGCCGCACGGCGAGGCGGCTGGCGAGCAGCCGGGCCAGCGGGGTGACGTTGCGTTTCAGTGCCGTCAGTTCGGCGTCGGACGCGCGGAGGAAGTCGACTTCCTCGGCCAACCGGGGCACGCCGTACGACGCCACCCGCTCCTTGCCGAGGTTCTCGGCCGACCGTCGCCGCGTCTCCTTCTCGATCATCTTCCGGAAGTCGGCGATCCGCTGGGCGGCGGTGCGCTTGGCCACCTCGGATTCGTAGCTTTCCGTCGTTCGGGCTTCGCCGTCCTGCTGATTGCCCAGGAGTCCGTCGAGGATCTTCTTCAGCAGGGTTTCCGGCGCGACGTCCCGCAGCGCCTGGTACGCGGAGAACGACGGGCCGTTCGCCGACTGGTACTGGCCGAGTTCCTCGACCATCTGCGCGGTCAGGAGCTCGGTGAGCTCGATCGCCTCCGGTGATCCGTCGGTGAGGAGTTCGACGATCAGCTCGCGCAGCGCCTCGTAGTCGATCTCACCCTTCGCGTTCCGCGGCAGACTCGTGTCGATCGCCCCGTCCGCCCGGCTTCCGACCGCCGCCGGGAACCAGAGTTCGAACAACGCGTCGAACGTGGGCCGGTGGGTGGGCCGCCGCAGCAGCGCGCACGCAAGCCCCTCGCGCAACGATTCGCGGTCGAGCAGATCGAGGACCGACATCACCCGACCGGCGTCGACCGTCTCGGACGGACCGACCGTGATGCCGCGCCGCCGCAACGCCTCGACGAAGTCGACGAGATGCCCCGGCAGCCCGTGCGGCGCCGCGGGACCGCCCGGCTTCGACCGGGACGCGAGTGGACCACCAGCAGCCATGGGGAGTCCTTCAGTTCAGTCGCAGCTCGGCAGCGGCCCGTAGCTGGTCGGATTGGTGTTTGAGGACGACGCCCATCGTGGCGCGCACGGCGTCGTCGTCGAGGGTGTCGAGCCCGAGCGCCAGGAGGGTGCGGCCCCAGTCGATGGTCTCGGCAACCGAGGGCAGCTTCTTCAGCTGCATGCCGCGCAGTACGCGGATGGTCCTGACCAGCTGCTCGGCCACCGCCTCGGGCAGCTCCGGCACCCGGCTCGCCAGGATCCGCCGCTCGAGCTCGGCGTCGGGGAAGTCGAGATGCAGGAACAGGCAGCGGCGCTTGAGCGCCTCGGACAGTTCACGGGTGGCGTTCGAGGTGAGGACGACGAACGGCTTGCGCGTGGCCGTGATGGTGCCCAGTTCGGGGACGGTGACCGCGAAATCGCTGAGCACCTCGAGGAGCAGACCCTCGATCTCGACGTCGGCCTTGTCGGTCTCGTCGATCAGCAGCACCGTCGGGTCCTCGCGCCGGATCGCGGTCAGCAGCGGCCGAGACAGCAGGAACTCCTCCGAGAAGACGTCCGCCTTGGTGGAGTCCCAGCTGTGGTCGCTGCCCGCCTGGATGCGCAGAATCTGCTTCGCGTGGTTCCACTCGTACAGCGCGCGCGCCTCGTCGACGCCCTCGTAGCACTGCAACCGCACCAGTTCGGCGCCGGTGGTCTCGGCGACGGCGCGGGCGAGTTCAGTCTTGCCGACGCCGGCGGGACCCTCGATGAGCAGGGGTTTTCCGAGCCTGTCGGCGAGGAACACCGCGGTCGCGGTGCCCTTGTCGGACAGGTAGCCGGTTTCGGCGAGCCGAGCGATGACGTCGTCGACGCTCGCGAAGAACGGCGTCGTGGTGGGCAGTGCGCGATCCACGCTCGCTCCTTTCAGAAGGGGTGACGGGCAGAGGGGCTGAGGGAAAGGGGGTGGGCGAAACGCCTAGACCGGGCGGGTGTGCCCGTCACCCCAGACGATCCACTTGGTGGACGTCAGTTCGGGGAGCCCCATCGGGCCGCGCGCGTGCAGCTTCTGCGTGGAGATCCCGATCTCGGCGCCGAATCCGAACTGTTCACCGTCGGTGAAGGCGGTGGACGCGTTGACCATGACGGCGGCGGCGTCGACCCGGGCGGTGAACTCGCGGGCGGCCGCGAGGTCGGACGTCACGATGGCCTCGGTGTGGCCGGTCCCGTAGCGGTCGATGTGCTCGACCGCGGCGTTCAGATCGTCGACCACCTTGAGCGCCACGTCCAGGGTGAGGTACTCCTCCGACCAGTCCGACTCGGTCGCGGGCACCAGACCCGGCAGATCCCCGTGGACCGTCACGCTGTGCGTCTGCAGGGCCTGCAGCAGCTTCGGCACCGCCGTCTCGGCGATCGCGGCGTCGATCAGCACCGTCTCCGCGGTGTTGCAGACACTCGGTCGCCGCGTCTTGGAGTTGAGCAGGATCCGTTCGGCCATCTCCAGGTCGGCCGCCGAGTGGACGTAGACGTGGCAGTTGCCGACGCCCGTCTCGATCGTCGGGACGGTCGCATCGCGCACCACGGCGCTGATCAGGCCTGCGCCGCCGCGGGGAATGACGACGTCCACGAGGCCGCGGGCCTGGATCAGGTGCGTCACGCTGGAGCGGTCGTCGCTCGGCAGCAACTGCACCGCGTCCTCCGGCAGCTGCTGCGCCGCCAGCGACGCCCGCAACGCCACGACCAGCGCCGCGTTCGACTTCGCCGCGGACGAGGAGCCGCGCAGCAGGGCTGCGTTGCCGGACTTGAGTGCCAGCCCGAACGCGTCGACGGTGACGTTGGGGCGGGCCTCGTACACCATGCCCACCACGCCGAGCGGAACCCGCAGCTGACGGAGTTCGAGACCGTTCGGGAGGGTCGAACCGCGCACCACTTCACCGACCGGGTCGGGCAGACCGGCCACCTGACGCAGCCCGGACGCGATCCCCTCGATGCGCTCCGGGGTCAGCCGCAGGCGGTCGAGCAGGGAGTCCTCGGTGCCCGACGCCCTGGCCGTCTCGATGTCGGCGGCGTTGGCGGCGAGGATGTCGGCGGAGGCGGCGAGCACGGCATCGGCCGCCGCATGGAGCGCCGCATCCTTCTGCGCGGTGGTGAGCAGCGCGAGGACCCGCGACGCGGTGCGGGCGCGACGGGCCGCTGCGTGGACGGCTTCACGGGTATCCACCGCGGCACCGGCCGACGAGGTGGAGGTCACTGCAGTCATGAAGACAGCCTATATACCGGGGCCTGTACACCGCGGAGCGGGAACGACTGGGAATGATTTGGTCCCCCGCGCAGGTTGCGACTGGTCGAGACCATCAGAGGCAGGAGTGCTGTAGTGAGCGTGCTGTTCGAACCCATCACCTTCCGCGGAGTCACCGTCCCCAATCGGGTGTGGATGGCGCCGATGTGCCAGTACTCGGCCGACGTGACGGGCCGCGACGTGGGAGTTCCCAACGACTGGCACCGGACGCACCTCGTGACGCGCGCCATCGGCGGTGCCGGCCTGATCCTCACCGAGGCGACGGCCGTCAGCCCGGAGGGCCGCATCAGTCCCGCCGACCTCGGCATCTGGAACGACACCCAGACCGAGGCCTTCGCGGAGATCAACGCACAGCTCGAGTACTTCGGCGCGGTCCCGGGCATCCAGCTCGGTCACGCCGGGCGCAAGGGCTCCGCGCACGTCCCGTGGCGCGGGGGCGGGAGCCTCGACGGCGACGATCGGCTGTCCTGGCAGACGGTGGCGCCGAGCGCGATCGGTTTCGGCGACCACACCCCGCCGGCCGCGGCGACGACCGACGACATCCGGAAGGTGGTCGCCGATTTCGCGGCCGCCGCCGAGCGGGCGTCGCGTGCTGGTTTCAAGGTGGTGGAAATCCATGCGGCACACGGCTATCTGCTGCACCAGTTCCTCTCACCGGTCAGCAATCACCGCACCGACGAGTACGGCGGCAGCTTCGCGGGCCGTATTCGCCTCCTGCTCGAGGTCGTCGAGGCGGTACGCGGGGTCTGGCCGGCCGAGTTGCCCGTGTTCGTCCGGGTCTCGGCCACCGACTGGCTGTCCGAGGAGCCCGGCCTCGACGCGGACAGCTGGACGCCGGATCAGACCGTCTCCCTCGTGCAGGCCCTCGCCGATCTCGGCGTCGACCTGGTCGACGTCTCCAGCGGCGGCGTCGCCTCCGCCCGGATCCCGATCGGGCCCGGCTACCAGGTCCCGTTCGCCCGTCGCATCCAGAACGAGACCACGGTCCCGGCCGCCGCCGTCGGGCTCATCACCGAGCCGGAGCAGGCCGAGCGGATCGTGGAGTCGGGAGAAGCCGTCGCCGTGTTCCTCGGGCGCGAACTGCTGCGCGACCCGTATTGGCCGCGAAAAGCCGCACTGGTATTGAATGCCCAGGTGACGCCGCAGATTCCGGCGCAGTACGCTCGGGCGTACTGAGGCTCGGGCCGACAAGCCCCGGAATCCTTTGCTACGGTAATCGCTCTTACAGCTGGTAGTCCCGCACCCCGGACGGTGGGGCGGGACCGAGCCACGAGCCAGAGCCGATCGGCGGGGGCCGCATCGCGCCGAAGGGCCGTGGGTTGCCGAACCCGACCAGCAATCGCCGTGCGGGCGACGAAAAGATGCGTGCATCAGGTACGTGCCCCGCGCGGGTGATAACTGCGCTGGGGAGCGCACGACATGAATGCACCAGATCACTCGATCACGTCGGCCGAGGTGGCCGAATCACCTGATGTCACGGTCACCGACGAGGCCTCCGTCAAACGGGCCGTCAAGGCGACCATGCTCGGTAACGCCATGGAGTGGTTCGACTTCGGCGTGTACGCCTACCTCGCGACCACCATCGGCAAGGTCTTCTTTCCCGAGGCCAGCGGCACCGCACAGCTGCTGTCGACGTTCGCGATCTTCGCCGCGGCGTTCATCGTCCGTCCCCTCGGTGGACTGTTCTTCGGTCCGCTCGGTGACCGGATCGGCCGCAAGAAGGTGCTCGCCACCACGATCATCCTGATGGCGGGCAGCACCTTCGCCATCGGCCTGATCCCGAGTTACGGATCCATCGGGCTCGCAGCGCCGATTCTGCTGGTGCTGTTCCGGCTCGTGCAGGGATTCTCCACGGGCGGCGAGTACGGCGGCGCCAGCACGTTCGTCGCCGAGTACGCGCCGGACAAGCGCCGCGGGTTCTTCTCGAGCTTCCTCGAATTCGGAACCCTCGCGGGGTATGTCGCGGCCGCGGGTCTGGTCACCATCATCAGCACCGTGGTCAGCGCCGACGCTCTGGTGGACTGGGCGTGGCGAATTCCGTTCCTGCTCGCCGGTCCGCTGGGCCTGATCGGCCTGTACCTGCGGCTGCGGCTCGAGGAGACGCCCGCGTTCCAGCAGATGGAGCAGGCCGAAGAGCGTTCGCTCGCAGACGAATCCACGGGACGCAAACTGCGCGAGACCCTGGTGGAGAACTGGCGCCCGCTGGTGCTGTGCGTCATCCTGGTCGCCACCTACAACATCGCGCACTACGGCCTGCTCAGCTACATGCCGACGTACCTGTCGAACACGCTCGGCTACGACGAGTCGCACGGCCTCGTCCTCATGATCATCGTGATGCTCATCATGATGGTGTGCATCAGCTTCGTCGGGAAGCTGTCCGACCGGGTCGGGCGTAAACCGTTGCTGCTGGCCGGTTTCGTCGGATTCTTCGCGCTGTCGCTGCCCGCGTACCTGCTGATCGGTGTCGGGCACTACTTCACCGTCTTCCTCGGCCTCGCGATGCTCGGCGGGCTGCTGCTGCTGTTCGTCGGCGTCTTCCCGTCGGTCCTTCCCGCGCTGTTCCCCACCGGAATCCGCTACGGCGGCCTGGCGATCGGCTACAACCTCGCGGTGTCGATCTTCGGTGGCACCACACCCCTCGTCCTCACGGCGTTGCAGGATGCGACGGGCAGCGACCTCGTCGCGCCGATGTACATGATGGTCGCGGCCGTCGTCGGCGGTATCGCGGTCCTGCTCATCTCCGAGACCGCCCGGAAGCCGCTGGAGGGTTCACCGCCCGCCGTGGCCACGGACGCCGAGGCCCGCCGCATCCTGAAGCGCCTCCGCCGCACCAAGGGCGACGCATCCGCAGCACCCGCACAGGAGACGGCGGCCGCCGACGCGGGCTAGTCTCGGAGTATGTCCGCTCCCAGGGTCGCCGTGGTCGGCAGCGTCAACATGGACCTACTGACCGCGACCGAACGGTTGCCCGCGCCGGGAGAGACGATCCTGGGCAGCGCCTTTGCCGCCACCCCCGGCGGCAAGGGCGCCAACCAGGCGATCGCGGCCGCGAGGGCCGGCGGAGCCGTGACGTTCATCGGTGCCGTCGGCTCCGACATGTTCGCTCTCGACTTGCGGGAGGCCCTCGTGGACGCCGAGGTCGACACGCGGTACCTGCGTGAGGTGGACGGGCCGAGCGGGATCGCGGCGATCACCGTCGACGCCGCCGGCGAGAACAGCATCGTCGTGGTTCCGGGCGCCAACAGCACCGTGGTGGATCTGACCCCCGCCGAACTCGCGGCCGTCGCGGACGCCGACGTCCTGCTCTGCCAACTCGAGATCCCCCTGGGCACCGTCGTTGCCGCGGCGGCACACGCCGCGGCACACGACACCGTCGTGATGTTGAATCCGTCACCGGCGCAGTCACTTCCGGCCGAACTCGTCAAGCTGGTCGACGTGCTCCTCCTCAATCAGACCGAGGCGGCGCAACTCGGCGCCGAGGTCACCGGCGCCGTCTCCCACGTCGTGACCACGCTGGGGCCGTCGGGCGCGGACTACGCGGGCAGCGACGGCACAACGCTCCACACCGACTCCTCCGAGGTCGAGGTGGTCGACACGACCGGGGCGGGCGACGCGTTCGCCGGCGCCCTGGCCGTCTCGTGGCGACGCGGGCCCGCGACCGCCGTCCCGTTCGCGTGCACGGCGGGCGCTCTCGCCACCACCCGCCGAGGCGCCTCCACCTCGTCGCCCACCCGTGCCGAGATCGAGGCGGCGCTGCCCGCCTGAGCGAACTCCTGCGGTCGCCCGGATCCTGCGTGTCACCCGTGTCGTGCACCATGGGGGCATGACGACCGCCACCGAACCCGCACTCCGTGACGAGGCCGAACGGCTGCTCCGCGAGCTGGCAGGCGAGCACGCCACCCTCCGCGACGACCAGTGGACGGCGATCGAGGCGCTCGTGGTGGGCCGCAGACGGGCGCTGGTCGTCCAGCGGACCGGCTGGGGCAAGTCGGCGGTCTACTTCATCGCCGCGAAGCTCCTGCGGGCGCACGGGCACGGCCCCACGGTCATCGTGTCGCCGCTCCTGGCACTCATGCGGAACCAGGTGGCCTCGGCCGAGCGGGCGGGCGTGCGCGCCGCCACCATCAATTCCGGGAACGTCACCGAGTGGGACGACATCCACGCTCGGGTCGCCGACAACGAACTGGACGTGCTGCTGGTCAGCCCCGAGCGTCTCAACAATCCCGACTTCCGCGACCAGGTCCTCCCCTCCCTCGCCGCCGACGCGGGCCTCGTCGTGGTCGACGAGGCGCACTGCGTGTCGGACTGGGGTCACGACTTCCGCCCCGACTATCGGCGGATCCGCACACTGATCGCCGAACTGGGCGAGGGCATCCCCGTGCTGGCCACCACGGCCACGGCGAACGACCGCGTCGTCTCCGACGTCTCCACGCAGCTCGGGGTGGGCGGCGCCGAAACCCTCGTCCTCCGCGGCGGCCTCGAACGGGAGTCGCTGCACCTGTCGGTCGTGCAGATTCCGGAGGCCACCGCCCGGGCGGCGTGGCTCGCCCAGAAGCTCGACAGCCTGCCCGGCTCGGGCATCATCTACGCGCTCACCGTGTCGGCGGCGCGGGATCTGGCGAGCCTGCTGTCCGAGCAGGGCCACACGGTCGCCGCGTACACCGGGCAAACCGACGCCGCCGAGCGCGAGACCCTCGAGCAGGACCTGCTCGGCAACCGCGTCAAGGCCCTCGTTGCGACGTCCGCGCTCGGCATGGGGTTCGACAAACCCGACCTGGGGTTCGTCGTGCACCTCGGTGCGCCGTCGTCCCCCATCTCCTACTACCAGCAGGTCGGGCGTGCCGGACGGTCCACCGACCGCGCCGAGGTCATCCTGCTGCCCGGATCCGAGGACAAGCAGATCTGGAGTTATTTCGCGTCCGTGGCGTTCCCACGGGAGCACGTGGTACGCCGGGTGATCGAGGTCCTCGACACCGACCGGCCGCAGTCCACGCAGGCGCTCGAGCCGCTGGTGGAGCTGGGCCGCACCCGGCTGGAGATGGTGTTGAAGGTGCTCGACGTGGACGGGGCCGTCCGCCGGGTGCGCGGCGGCTGGGTGGGCACCGGGGAGCCCTGGACGTACGACGCGGACCGCTACGAGCGCCTCGAACGCGCCCGCGAGTCGGAGCAGCAGGCGATGATCGACTACCAGCGGATCAGCACGTGCCGGATGGCGTTCCTGCGCGAGCAGCTCGACGATCCGGGTCTGGCGGCGGGGACCTCGGAGTGCGGCCGGTGCGACAACTGCACCGGAGTGCGCCACGACGCGACCGTGGACGCCGAGGCGGTGCAACAGACCAGAACGCGTCTCGAGCGCCCAGGCGTGGACCTGGCGCCCCGTAAACAGTGGCCTACGGGCCTCGCGAAGCTCGGCGTGGCGCTGTCCGGGAAGATCACGGACGGCCCCGAACCGGGGCGCGTCCTGGGCCGGCTGTCCGACCTGGGCTGGGGACAGCGGCTGCGTGCCCTGCTCGACGAACCGGACGGACCTGCCCCCGACGCCGTCCTGAAGGCCTGCATCCAGGTGCTGGCCTCCTGGGACTGGGCCGAGCGGCCCACCGCCGTCATGGCGGTCGAATCCGCCACCCATCCCCTTCTGTCGGCGTCGATCGCGGGGCAGCTCGCCGCTGTCGGACGCCTCACCGACCTGGGAGTTCTGCGGCTGCGCCCGGAGCATCCGCCGGTGTCCGCAGCCAACTCCGCCTACCGGGTGGCCGGGCTCGTCGACGCCTGGGAGGTCCCCGACCTTCCTGCCGGCGCCGGACCGGTATTGCTCGTCGACACCCTCACGGACACCGGCTGGACCCTCACGATGGCCGCCCGGACGCTCCGCGCGGCGGGTGCCGCGTCGGTCCTCCCTTTCGCGCTCGCGAGTCTCAAATAGGCGAAGTGTGTCGCTTGCGGTTCACCCAAAAGTTACATAATGTGATGAGCATCACTTTGCACGTCTCACCTGCAAAGCTCCGCCACCTGAACTGTCCAATTTCGCGAGGCACGTGAAATCGAAGGGGATGGTTGTTAGGTTCGAATTTCCAATGACGCCTGTTCAGAAGAGTGCCATCCCGACCACCGCGCCGGACGCGGTGTTGTTCAGAAGTCCAGAGATCACTGACGGAGTCCGGCTCTGGGAGATCGCCAGGAACACGGAAGTGCTCGATCTCAATTCGAGCTACGCATACCTGTTGTGGTGTAGAGATTTCAGCCGCTCGTCGGTCGTCGCAGTCGTCGACGAGCGCGTCGTGGGATTCGTATCGGGCTTCATCCGCCCCGAATCCCCAGCGACGCTGTTCGTCTGGCAAGTCGCCGTAGACGCAGACCAGCGCGGCAAGGGAATTGCAGGTCGCATGCTGAGCGCGCTGCTCGACCGACTTGCACCCGAAGGGATTACCCATCTCGAAACGACGATCAGCCCCGACAACGAGGCCTCGATCGCGCTGTTCACAGCATTGGCGCGTCGCCGAGATACGGCGATCAACAAGCAAGAACTGTTCTCCCCTAACGATTTTCCCGATGGACACGAAGCCGAAGATCTGTACACGATCGGCTAAGAGCATGCCCCGGAGGAATGCAGCAACATGACTAACTTCGATACGAACATCTTCGACAACCTCGAATCCGAGGTTCGCAGCTACAGCCGCGGCTGGCCCGCCGTCTTCGAGTCGGCGTCCGGATCGTGGATCCGTGACGAGAACGGCCGCGACTACCTCGACTTCTTCGCCGGTGCCGGTTCGCTGAACTACGGCCACAACAACCCGGTCCTGAAGTCGGCGCTCGTCGACTACATCGTCAGCGACGGCATCACGCACGGTCTCGACATGTCGACCGTGGCCAAACGCGACCTGCTCCAGACCTTCCAGGACAAGATCCTCAAACCCCGCGGTCTCGACTACAAGGTCCAGTTCCCCGGCCCCACCGGCACCAACACGGTCGAGGCCGCACTGAAACTGGCGCGCAAGGTGACGGGTCGTTCGTCGATCATCAACTTCACCAACGCTTTCCACGGCATGACGCTCGGCGCCCTGTCGGTCACCGGTAACTCGATGAAGCGCGCCGGCGCCGGAATCCCGCTGGTGCACGCCACCCCGATGCCGTTCGACAACTACTTCGACGGAGTCACCGAGGACTTCCACTGGTTCCGCCGCGTGCTCGACGACTCGGGCAGTGGCCTGAACCGTCCGGCCGCCGTGATCGTCGAGACCGTGCAGGGTGAGGGCGGCGTCAACGTCGCCCGCGCAGAGTGGCTGCGCGCCCTCGCGGACCTGTGCGCCGAGCGCGAAATCCTGCTGATCGTCGACGACGTCCAGATGGGCTGCGGACGCACCGGACCGTTCTTCTCCTTCGAGGTCGCCGGCATCACCCCGGACATCGTCTGCCTGTCGAAGTCGATCAGCGGCTACGGCCTCCCGATGGCGCTGACGCTGTTCAAGCGTGAGCTCGACGTGTGGGGCCCGGGCGAGCACAACGGCACGTTCCGTGGCAACAACCCGGCGTTCGTCACGTCGAAGGTGGCCCTGGACCACTACTGGTCCGACGACACCCTTCACAAGACGACGCTGACCAAGGGCGAGAAGATCCACCAGGCGTTCACCGATCTGGCCAACCAGTTCGACGGGTCCGTCTCCACCCGCGGTCGCGGCCTCGTCCAGGGTCTCGTGTTCGACGAGCCGGAGAACGCGGGCAAGGTCTGCAAGCTCGCCTTCGACGAGGGCCTGCTCGCGGAGACCTCCGGACCGTCGGACGAGGTGGTCAAGCTCCTGCCGGCGCTCACCATCACCGACGAGGAACTGGACCACGGACTCGCGATTCTCGCCGACGCCACCGGCAAGGTTTGCAGCTAGAGAGAGGACTGACACTCACATGATCGTTCGTACCACCGCAGAAATCACCGACACCGAGCGCGACATCACCAGCGAGGACGGAAACTGGCGCAGCAAGCGCATCATCCTCGGCGGCGACAAAGTGGGCTTCTCGTTCCACGAGACCACGATCAAAGCGGGCTCGGTCAACGAGTTCCACTACGCCAACCACGTCGAGGCCGTCTGGCTCGTCGAGGGAACCGGCAAGTTGATCGACCTCGACAACGACAAGGTCTACGAACTCGGCCCCGGTTCGATGTACCTGCTCAACGGTCACGAGCGTCACCGTGTCGAGCCCGACACCGAAATGCGCATGCTGTGCGTGTTCAACCCGCCCGTCACCGGGCGTGAGGTCCACGACGAAAACGGTGTCTACCCGTTGATCGAGGTTCCCGCGTAAGTTCGACCCCATGGCCGACGACGCTGCTGTTCCAGCTATAGCCATCGGACCCGCCCCGGACCCGCTCCTCGAGGATGCGGTGCGCCGGGGCGGTGCCCGTGTGGCCCCCCTCGACTCCGCGGACGCCCTGGTCTGGACCACGGGTCCGATCGGGTTCCCGGACCCGCTTCCCGAGAACATCCGCTGGGTGCAGTTGAACTCCGCGGGTGTCGAGGAGTGGTTCGCCGCGAAGGTGATCAGACCCGACACCACCGTGCTGTGGACGTCGGCGGCGGGCGCGTTCGCCGCCACCGTCGCCGAGCACGCGCTGACGCTGCTGCTGGCCGGGGTGCGGGCACTCCCGGAGCACCTCGAGGCGAAGACCTGGCGCCAGCAGGAGTTCTATTCGAAGATCGGCACCCTACGGGGCACCACCGTGGCCATCGTCGGTGCCGGCGGAATCGGCCGGGCACTGATCCCGATGCTCGCGGGCGTCGGGGCCGACGTCATCGCGGTCAATCGCTCCGGCAGCCCGGTGCCGGGCGCGATCGAGACGCTTCCCACCACCCGCCTGGGCGAGGTGTGGGCCCGCGCGGATCACTTCGTGATCGGGGCTCCCGCCACCGACGCCACGCACCATCTGGTCGGGGCGGCGGAATTCGCGCAGATGAAGCCGACCGCGTGGGTGATCAACGTCGCGCGCGGCTCGCTCGTTCACACCAATGCACTGGTGAAAGCGCTGCGGGACAACACGATTGGCGGAGCGGGACTCGACGTCACCGATCCCGAGCCGCTTCCCGACGGCCACCCGCTGTGGGATCTGCCCAACGTGATCATCACCCCCCACGATTCCAACCCGCCGTCGGTGCGCCCCCCGGCATTCGCCGAGCACGTCGCGCTGAACGTCACCCGCTTCGTCGCCGGTGAGAATCTCACCGCTCTGATCGATCCTGTCGTCGGGTACTGAGCCGGCGCTACCCTGGAGTGCGTGTTCGCCCGACTGATCGACGTACTCGGTGGCCGGCGCCTGTGTGTGATCACCGGCGCCGGCATTTCGACGGATTCCGGGATACCCGATTACCGGGGTCCGGATTCGCCACCGCGCAATCCCATGACGTACCAGCAGTTCACCGGTGATCCCGATTTCCGCCGCCACTATTGGGCGCGGAACCACCTCGGCTGGCGCCACATGGACGCCGCCCGGCCCAACACCGGCCACCGCGCCCTGGCGGGGCTCGAGCGGGCGGGTGCCGCGAGTGCCGTCATCACCCAGAACGTCGACCTGCTGCACACCAAGGCAGGCAGTCGCCGGGTGATCGACCTGCACGGCACGTACGCCCAGGTCCGGTGCCTGACGTGCGGCACCCTGATCTCGCGGGCCACGCTCGCCGACCGGCTCGAGCGCGCGAACCCCGGTTTCGCCGAAACCGTCGCTGCCGCACAGGGAGTGGAGATCGCACCGGACGCCGACGCGGTGATCACCAGCACCGAGCATTTCCGGATGGTCGACTGCGAGACGTGCGGCGGTCTGCTCAAACCCGACATCGTGTACTTCGGCGAATCCGTCCCGAAACCGAGGGTCGCCGCCGCCTACGACGTGGTCGACGAAGCCGAGGCACTCCTGGTGGCCGGCTCGTCGCTCACCGTCATGTCGGGACTGCGGTTCGTCCGGCACGCCGCCAAACGCGGAATCCCCATCGTGATCGTCAACAGGGGCGCCACGCGCGGCGACGAGTTCGCCACCCTCACGCTCCACGCCGGCTGTTCGGAAGCACTCACCGCACTGCTCGACGCGTCCTCCGCGCTGCCCGCGTGACCGTCAGAGCGGCACCAGATCGTCCGCGTGAACGACGGGACGCTGCATCTCCGCGGGCAGTTCCTGGGTCGACTTGCCCAGGATGTCGTTGATCTCCGCCGAGTCGTAGGCCACCACTCCCCTGGCCACGGGACGCTCGTCGGGGCCGAGGAGCGACACGACGTCGCCGCCGTAGAACCTTCCCGACACCGCGCTGATCCCCGCGGGCAGCAACGACCGCCGCTTGGTGACGACGGCACGCACAGCGCCCTCGTCGATGTGCAGGATCCCCTGCTCGTCCGCGGCGTGGCGTACCCAGAACTTGCGCGCCGACAACCGCGACGGCCGGGCCGCGAACGCCGTCCCCACCCCGGCGTCCCGCAGCGCTGCCCCGGCGTCCGAGGCGGCGGCGAGCAGCACCGGCACACCGGCATCGGCCGCGAGGCGCGCTGCCGACAGCTTGGACGCCATCCCGCCGGTGCCGAGAGCGCCGCCCGAGCCCGCGACCACCCCGTCGAGATCCTCGGGGCTGTTCACCTCGGGAATCAGCGTGGCATTGCCCTTGCGGGGGTCGCCGTCGTACAGCCCGTCGACATCCGACAGCAGGACCAGGGCATCGGCGCCGACCAGGTGCGCGACGAGCGCCGCGAGCCGGTCGTTGTCACCGAATCGCAGCTCCGCCGTGGCGACGGTGTCGTTCTCGTTGACGATCGCGACCGCGTGCAGCGCGCGCAGACGGTCGAGGGTGCGTTGCGCGTTGCGGTGCTGCGCGCGGCGGGCGATGTCGTCCGCGGTGAGCAGCACCTGCCCGACGGTGCGGCCGTACCGGGCGAACGACGTGCCCCAGGCGTGGGCCAGCGCCAGCTGGCCCACGCTCGCGGCGGCCTGCTTCGTCGCCAGGTCCCGTGGCCGCTTGGTCAGCCCCAGCGGGGCCAGACCCGCACCCACGGCCCCGGACGACACGACGACCACGTCGGAACCGGCACGCATCCGTTCCTCGATCGCATCGGCCAGCGCGTCGAGTCGACCGACGTCGAGCCCGCCGACCAGGCTGGTCAGCGCGGACGATCCGATCTTCACGACAATGCTGCCCGCCGACGCGATCGTGCGCCGGGTGGCGCTCACTGGTCTTCGGGGTCGAGGCCTTCGAGACCGCGACGGACCCTGGATGCGTGCTTGCGTTCGGTCGCGCCGATGCGCTCGACCTGATCCAGACGCGGGTCGGTGCCGCGACCGGTGCGGGTGAGATCGACGCCGGCAGGTGTCTGGGGCTCCCAGTCGAAGCTCACGTTGCCGATCGTGACGGACGCGCCCGGCTCCGCACCCTGCTTGACGAGCTCGGTTTCCACACCGAGCCGCGCGAGGCGGTCGGCGAGGTAACCCACGGCCTCGTCGTTGTCGAACTGCGTCTGCCGCACCCAGCGCTCCGGCCGTGTGCCGCGGACGATGAACCCACCGGGAATCTCGGGGTCGGCGACGACGCTGAAGCTGTTCTCGTTCGAGATCACCGGGCGGATCACCTGACGCTTCGGCTCGGCCTTCGGGTGCGCCTCACGGTAGTCCGCAACCAGCTTCGCGAGCGCGAACGTCAACGGGCGCAATCCCTCTCGGCTGACGGCCGAGATCGTGAAGACCGGCCAGCCGCGGGCCTCGAGGTCAGGGGTGACCATCTCGGCCAGCTCGGCCGCCTCCGGCACGTCCGCCTTGTTCAGAATCACGATGCGCGGCCGGTCCGCGAGGTCACCGAGCCCGGCGTCGCCGGACAGCGCGCCCTTGTACGCGGCGAGTTCCGCCTCGAGTGCGTCGATGTCGGAGATCGGGTCGCGGCCCGGGTCGAGCGTCGCGCAGTCGACGACGTGCGCCAGCACGGCGCACCGCTCGAGGTGGCGCAGGAAGTCCAGTCCGAGCCCGCGGCCGTCGCTCGCGCCGGGGATCAACCCGGGCACGTCGGCCACCGTGAACGTGGTGTCGCCGCTCGACACCACACCGAGGTTCGGCACGAGGGTCGTGAACGGGTAGTCGGCGATCTTCGGCTTCGCCGCCGACAGCACCGACACGAGCGAGGACTTGCCCGCCGACGGGAACCCGACCAGCCCGACATCGGCCACGGACTTCAGTTCGAGGACCAGTTCCCGCTCGACGCCGTCCTCACCGAGGAGCGCGAAACCCGGCGCCTTGCGCGCCTTCGAGGACAGGGCCGCGTTGCCGAGTCCGCCGCGGCCGCCCTGGGCGGCTTCGAAGCGGGTGCCGACGCCGATGAGGTCGGCGAGAATCCGGCCGTCCTCGTCGAGGACGACGGTGCCGTCGGGGACCTTCAGAATCAGGTCGTCGCCCTGGGCGCCGTCACGGTTGCTACCCATCCCCTGCTTGCCGTTGGTGGCCTTCGCGTGGGGGTGGTAATGGAAGTCGAGGAGGGTGTGGACGTTGCCGTCCACCTCGAGCACGACGTCACCGCCACGCCCGCCGTTGCCGCCGTCCGGGCCACCGAGCGGTTTGAACTTCTCCCGGTGTACGGAGGCGCAGCCATTGCCGCCTTTTCCGGCGCTGACGTGCAGCACGACGCGGTCAATGAATCGGGACATGACTGCCGGATCCTTCCTCAGTCAATTGTGTTGATCTCACTCGTGAAAAAACAATAGGGGCGGACCGGGTATCACGACCCAGGTCCGCCCCTATTGGGAGCTTGAAACGTCCCTCACGGGACGATGCATACTCGCGGCAGGACTAGGCCTCTGCCGCCGCCGGAACGATGTTCACGGTCTTGCGTCCACGCTTGGTGCCGAACTCGACGGCACCGGCAGAGAGCGCGAAGAGCGTGTCGTCGCCGCCACGACCGACGTTGACGCCGGGGTGGAAGTGGGTTCCGCGCTGACGCACCAGGATCTCGCCGGCGCTGACGGACTGGCCGCCGAAACGCTTCACGCCGAGTCGCTGAGCATTTGAATCGCGACCGTTACGGGAGCTGGATGCACCCTTCTTATGTGCCATGTTCTTGACCCTCCTCGGGTGAAATCAGCTCTGAAGCTCTAGCTACTTGATGCCGGTGACCTTGAGGACCGTCAGCTTCTGCCTGTGGCCCTGACGCTTGTGGTAGCCGGTCTTGTTCTTGAACTTGTGGATCCGGATCTTCGGGCCCTTGGTGTGCTCGACGACCTCACCCGTGACCGAGATCTTGGCCAGCTTGTCGGCGTCGGTCGTCAGATCGGATCCGTCGACGACGAGAACGGGAGCAAGCGAGACAGCAGTGCCGGGCTCACCCTCGATCTTCTCGACCTTGACGAGGTCACCAACAGCGACCTTGTACTGCTTTCCGCCGGTCTTGACGATCGCGTACGTTGCCATCGGAGGGCTACCCCTTGCTTCTTCGAACTTGCTCGCGCCACAGTGTGCGCGACTGGTCTGGTGTGACGGCTAGCTCGGTCGAGATCGCGCAGCCTTCACAAGTGAGGGCACAGCTGACCTTCATCGCCGAGTAGCGACTGGTCAAGGTTACAGGAAGGCAACCGTTCCGTACAAACCGGCGCCGATTGCCTTCCCGCGCTCCCTCGTCAGTTGTCGGCGTCCACCGGCGGGCCGGCGGGACGTGCCGCCGCCCGGCGACGACGCGGCCTGCGCGGCGCTGCCTGCGAATCCGCGCCGTCGGGCGAGGACGCCGGCGGCGCGCTCACGGCCGACGCCGACATGGCCGGTTCCGGCTCCGGTGCGTGCTCCGCGCCGGTCTCCGATGTCGGGATCACGAACACCGTCCCGGCGCTCGGGGTTTCGGACACCGGCGCCGCCGCTGCCCTCGACACCCGGCGGCTCCTTCGCCGCGGCGGGGCCACCGGCTCCGGCTGGGGCTCGGGCTCGCGCTCCACGACGAGTTCCGGGGTCTCGGCGACCGGAGCCGCTTCGGCCGGCGCGGCTTCGACGGCCGACTCCTCGGCTACAGCCTCTTCGGCCACGGCTTCTTCGACCACAGCTTCCTCGGCGACGGTGTCATCCGCCTCGGGTGCCACGACGGCTTCCGCAGCGACCGCTGCCGGGGCTTCGGCCACGGCTTCTTCGATGCCGGGCAGGTCAGCCGCCGGTGTCTCCGCTTCGGCGGCGACCGGCTGCTCGGGCTCGGGAACCGCCGCGGCGGGCTGCTCGGCGGATTCCGCGTCGTGCCCGCTGTGTGCGTGCGCGGCCTCCTCCTCGTGATGGTGGTGTGCCATCGCGAGAGCGACCGGGTGGGCCCGCTTGACGGTGGCGTCCACCGTCGGGGTCTCCTCGTGCACGGGAGGCTGCGACGTCTCCCCGCCGGACGACTTGTCGCGTCCCCGCTTCTTGCGGGAGCCACCGGAGTCGCCGCCGCGGGACGACCCGCGCGCACCGTTGTCCTCGGAGGTCTTCACCTCGATCGGCTCGGCGTGGACGATGATGCCCCGGCCGTGGCAGTGCTCACACGTCGTCGAGAACGCCTCGACCAGCCCGGTGCCCAGCTTCTTCCGCGTCATCTGGACCAGGCCCAGCGACGTGACCTCGGACACCTGGTGGCGGGTGCGATCCCGG
>NZ_JASHKX010000020.1:0-122256 GCF_030058635.1 Rhodococcus sp. IEGM 1305 | reverse complement strand
CGGACATGTTCACCCAGGTGTCCACGAGCGACACCATTCCTGTCATCCGGGCCTTCAGCCACTTCGCCCTGCTGGCCAATCTCGCCGAGGACATCCACCGCGAACGCCGGCGTGCCGTCCACGTCGCCGCCGGTGAACCCGCCCCCGACAGCACCCTGACCGCCACGTTCGCCAAACTCGACGCTGCGCACCTCGACAGCACCGTCGTCGCGGACGCGTTGCGCGGGGCGCTCGTGTCGCCGGTCATCACCGCCCATCCCACCGAGACCCGCCGCCGGACGGTGTTCGAAACCCAGTCCCGCATCACCGAACTGATGCGCTACCGCGAGCGCACCGCCCTGACCGAGAATGAGACGGCCGACGTCGACGTGCGGCTGCGGCGGCAGATCCTCACCCTGTGGCAGACGGCCCTGATCCGGTTGTCGCGGTTGCGGATCCAGGACGAGATCGAGGTCGGGCTGCGGTACTACGACGCGGCACTGTTCGAGGTCGTCCCGAAGATCAACGCCGAACTGCGCGGCGCCCTGCGATCGCGGTGGCCGGACGCGGATCTGGGCCGGGAACCGATACTGCGCCCCGGCTCGTGGATCGGCGGAGACCGCGACGGCAACCCGTACGTCACCGACGAGGTGGTCCGGCAGGCCACCACCCGTGCCGCGGCCACCGCCCTCGAACACCACCTCGGGGAACTCGAGACGCTCGAGCGTGAACTGTCCATGTCGGCTCGCCTCGTCACCGTCACCCCCGCGCTCGACCTCCTGGCCGCGGCGTCGCAGGACGATTCCCCGTTCCGCGCCGACGAGCCCTACCGGCGCGCGATTCGGGGTATCCGGGGGCGTCTCACGGCCACCGCGCACCGGATTCTGGGTGAGGCACCCGACCACGGGCTCGACCTCGGGCTCGCACCCTACGACACCCCGCGGCAGATGCTCGACGAACTCGACGTCGTCGACGACTCCCTGCGGCGCGGCGGCGACGGCACCATCGCCGACGACGGGCTGGCGAACCTGCGGGACTCGGTGGAGGTGTTCGGTTTCCACCTCTCCGGACTGGACATGCGGCAGAACTCGGACGTCCACGAGACCGTCGTCGCCGAGCTGCTGGCATGGGCGGGCGTGCACGCCGACTACCCGTCGCTGTCCGAGGACGAGCGGGTGGAGTTGCTGTCGGCGGAGCTGTCCACCCGGCGCCCACTGACCACCGCGAACGCGGAGTTCAGTGAGCTGACCGCGAAGGAGCTTGCCATCCTCCAGGCAGGCGCCGACGCGGTCCGGACACTCGGTGCGGGCGCCGTGCCCAACTACATCATCAGCATGTGCACCTCCGTCAGCGACATGCTCGAGGCCGCGGTGCTGCTGAAGGAGGTGGGTCTGCTCGATCCCGGATCGGGGGAGGCGCCGTCCTGTCCGGTGGGCATCGTGCCGCTGTTCGAGACGATCGAGGACCTGCAGCAGGGGGCCGCCACCCTCGAGGCCACCCTGGAGGTGCCGATCTACCGGGCCCTGGTGACGTCGCGCGGCGACTCGCAGGAAGTGATGCTCGGGTACTCCGATTCCAACAAGGACGGCGGCTACCTGGCGGCCAACTGGGCGCTGTACCGCGCGGAGCTGGATCTGGTGGACGCTGCCCGCAAGACGGGAATCCGGTTGCGGCTCTTCCACGGTCGCGGCGGCACCGTGGGTCGCGGCGGCGGACCCAGCTACGAGGCGATCCTCGCGCAACCGCCCGGCGCGGTGGCCGGGTCGCTGCGGATCACCGAACAGGGCGAGGTGATCGCCGCCAAGTACGCGGAACCTCGCCTCGCGCAACGCAACCTGGAAACGCTGCTCGCCGCGACCCTCGAGGCCACCCTGCTCGACGTCGAGGGCCTCGGCGACGACGCCGAACCGGCGTACCGCATCCTCGACGAGCTCGCTGCGCTGGCCCGCCGCGCCTACGGCGAATTGGTGCACGAGACACCCGGATTCGTGGAGTACTTCGAGATGTCGACTCCGGTCGCGGAGATCGGGGCCCTCAACATCGGCAGCCGCCCGGCCTCACGGAAGCAGACCACGTCCATCTCCGACCTCCGGGCGATCCCGTGGGTGCTGTCGTGGAGTCAGTCCCGGGTCATGCTGCCCGGGTGGTACGGCACGGGTGCGGCGTTCGAGGAATGGACGCAGGGCGACCCCGAGCGGGTGGCCACGCTGTCCCGCCTGTACGAGAAGTGGCCGTTCTTCCGGACCGTGCTGTCGAACCTGGCGATGGTGATGTCGAAGTCCGACATGGGTCTCGCCGCCCGCTACGCGGAACTTGTTCCCGACGAGGAACTCCGCCGACGGGTGTTCGGCAAGATCGCCGAGGAACACGAGCGGACCATCCGGATGTACAAGGCGATCACCGGGAACGACACCCTGTTCGCCGACAACCCCGGTCTGGAGAGGTCGGTGCACAACCGGTTCCCGTACCTCGAGCCCCTCAACCACCTGCAGGTGGAACTGCTGCGCCGCTACCGGGCCGGGGACGACAGTGATCAGACGCGCCGCGGCATCCAGCTCACGATGAACGGGCTGGCGACCGCGCTGCGCAACAGCGGGTAGCTGGACGGGTTCCTTCGCCCCGCGAGAACTGCGTGAACTTTCTTGCGGGGCGGGGGAACCGAACCGTCCGTCGCTGCGTCAAAACGGGAAAGAGCACGAACGTTTCCGAGACGAATTGGGGCGACGGATGAGGCGCTGCGCGGGCAACCCTGACCATTGGCGCGGGGGAATCGGACGGCGGGGGACGAGCACGGCAAGCCCCCGTCGTGCCGGTCGGATCGTCACCGAATGCCGGGTCACCCGGTCACCGGTCGAGCGGGACCCTCGGTCGCCCGCCGGGTTACCGGCGGACGACGACGAGGACCCCGTCGGATGAGGGCGTCAGTTCGGCAGCCGGGACGCGGCCGACGTGTCGAGCAGCCACCGGGTCGCGGACAGCCCGCGGGCCCCGGACGCCGGGATCTCGACGGGGGGAGCGCCCGCGATGGCGGCGGCGACGGCCTCGGCCTTCGCGTCACCCGACACGACCAGCCACACCTCGTCGGCGTGCCGGACGGCGGGCAGGGTCAGCGTGACCCGCACCGGCGGCGGCTTGGGGGAGTCCGTCACCGCGACGACGAACCGGTGCTCCTCGCGGACCGCGTCGGTGTCGGGGAACAGCGAATTGACGTGTCCCTCACCGCCCATGCCGAGCAGGTGGACGTCGAAGACCGGGACCTGCTTGCCGCCGGCATGCGCCCCGAGTACCTGCGCGTACGCGACGGCGGCCGCCTCCGGATCGTTCTCGTAGATGCCGTCCGCGACGGGCATGGTGTGCACCCGGTCGGGATCGACGTCGACGTGGTCGAGCAGCGCGGCCCGCGCCTGCACGTCGTTGCGTTCCGGGTCGCCGGCAGGCAGGAAGCGTTCGTCGCCCCAGAAGATGTCGATCGCACGCCAGTCGATGTCGCCCGGATTCTCCCGGACCTTCTCGAGCAGGCCGATCCCGGTGCCGCCGCCGGTGAGGACCACCGACGCCGTGCCGCGGTCCTTCTGGGCGGCGACGACGGTGTCGACGAACCGCTCCGCGGCCTTCGTCACCAGCGTGTCGGTGTCGGGGTGGACCTCTACGTGGATGTCACTCATACGTCACCTTCGTCAGCCCGGCGAGTGCGGTCTCGTAGACCTCGTCGGGGTCGAGTCTGCGTAGTTCTTCGGCCAGGCACTCGCTCGTTTCCCGCCTGCGGAGCGCGACCCGCGCATCGGGCTTGCCGGTGCGTGACAGCGTCGCCGTGGTACCCGTCTGGGGGCGGCTGATGGTCAACGCACCACCGTCGGCGAAGTTGATCTCCACGAACAACGGGCCGACCCGCCGGGTGACCGGGACGTCGACGCGGCTCGCCAACCACCCCGCGATCATGTCGACGGCGGGTTCGTCCACCAGTCCGGACACCACCGCCGACGTGATCGGCGAGTGCGGCGGCTGGTCGACGGCCGAGGTCAGGAGCGCACGCCAGTAGGTGATGCGACTCCAGGCCAGGTCCGAGTCACCGGACGAGTACGACGCCAGGCGGCTCTTGATCTCCGCGGCTGGATCCGCGCGATCGGTCGCGTCGGTGATCCGCCGGATCGCGAGCTTGCCCACCGGATCCTCGGCGGGAACCTCCGGGGCGGTCTCCGGCCACCACACGACCACGGGAGTGTCGGGGAGGAGGAACGGCACCACCACGCTGCTCTCGTGGTCGGCGAGTTCGCCGAAGAGGCGGAGCACGACGACCTCCGACGCGCCGGCGTCGCCGCCGACGCGGATCTGCGCATCCAGGCGGGGTTCCGCGTCACGGGACCCCCAGGCGACGACGATGACGCGGCACGGATGCTCCCGGCTCGCCTCGTTGGCGGCGTCGATGATGTCCTCCGAGTACTCACTGTCGCGGGTGCACACCACCAGCGTGAGTACTCGTCCCAGGGTCACCGCGCCGCCCGTCTTGCGCAGCTCCACCAGTTTCTTGTTGACCTGTCCGGTGGTGGTCGCGGGAATGTCGGTGATCATCTACGGCCTTCTCCATTCGCGACCGGTGCGGTGCATCATTTCGTCTGCCGACGGCGGGCCCCACGTGCCGGCCTCGTACGGTTCCGGCCTGCCGTCCGCGGCCCAGTGCTCGAGCACGGAGTCGAGGATTTCCCAGGACAGTTCCACCTCGGCGTTCACGGGGAACAGCGAGGGCTCACCGAGGAGCACGTCGAGGATGAGGCGCTCGTACGCCTCCGGCGACGACTCCGTGAACGCCTGACCGTAGCTGAAGTCCATGTTGACGTCGCGGACTTCCATGCTCGACCCCGGGACCTTCGATCCGAACCGCATGGTCACACCCTCGTCCGGCTGCACCCGGATGACGAGGGCGTTCTGCCCCAGTTCCTCGGTCATGGTCTGATCGAACGGCAGGTGCGGTGCGCGCTTGAAGATCACGGCGATCTCGGTGACCCGACGACCGAGTCGCTTCCCGGTGCGGAGGTAGAACGGCACCCCGGCCCAGCGGCGGGTGTCGACCTCGAGGGTGATGGCCGCGAACGTCTCCGTGGTGGAGTCCTTCGAGAACCCTTCCTCCTCCAGCAGTCCGACCACCCGGGTACCGCCCTGCCAGCCGCCCGCGTACTGGCCACGCGCGGTGGTCTCGTCGAGCGGCTGGGCGAGCCTGGTGGCGGAGAGCACCTTGATCTTCTCCGCCTGCAACTCGGACGGTTCGAAGCTGATCGGCTCCTCCATCGCGGTGAACGCGAGGAGTTGCAGCAGGTGATTCTGGATGACGTCGCGCGCCGCCCCGATGCCGTCGTAGTACCCGGCGCGTCCACCGAGACCGATGTCCTCGGCCATGGTGATCTGGACGTGATCCACGTAGTGGGCGTTCCAGATCGGATCGAACAACTGGTTCGCGAAGCGCAACGCCAGGATGTTCTGGACGGTTTCCTTGCCGAGATAGTGGTCGATCCGGAAGACCGTGTCCTCCGGGAAGACCTCGTTCACGACCGCGTTGAGCTCACGTGCGCTCTCGAGGTCGTGACCGAACGGCTTCTCGATGACCACCCGACGCCACTGGTCGTCGTTCGACTGCGCGAGACCGGCCTCGGACAGCTGCTTCAGGACGACCGGGAACGCGTCCGGCGGAATCGCGAGATAGAACCCGTGATTGCCGCCGGTCCCGCGTTCGCGTTCCAGCGTCCCGAGAGTGTTGGCCAGTTCCTGGAAGGCTGCCGGGTCGTCGAAGGTGCCCTTGACGAAACGCAGGCCCTCCGACAGTCGCTCCCAGACGTCCTCCCGGAACGGGGTGCGGGAATGGTCGCGGACGGCATCGTGGACGATCTTGCCGAAGTCCTCGTCCGACCAATCCCTGCGGGCGAACCCGACGAGAGCGAACCCGGGCGGCAGCAGACCACGATTGGCCAGATCGTAGATGGCGGGCATCAACTTGCGCCGGGCCAGGTCGCCGGTGACACCGAAGATCACCAGCGCACACGGCCCGGCGATGCGTGGTAGGCGCTTGTCCCTACCGTCGCGGAGTGGATTGACCCAATCGTCTGACGCTGCGGGCTCGCTCACGTATCAGCTCTTCTGCCCTGCTGCGCGCAACTGCTCCGCGGTGGCCTCCAGGAGCTCGGTCCAGGACACCTCGAACTTGTCGACGCCCTCGTCCTCGAGGACCTTGAACACGTCGGTGAGATCGATGCCGACGGCGCTGAGCTTGTCGAACACCTCCTGCGACTCGACCGCGGTGCCGGAGACGGTGTCGCCGGCGACCTCACCGTGATCGGCGAACGCGTCGAGAGTCTTCTCGGGCATCGTGTTCACGGTGTTCGGAGCCACCAGCTCGGAGACGTACAGGGTGTCGGGGTAATCGGGGTTCTTGACTCCGGTCGACGCCCAGAGCGCGCGCTGCGGGCGGGCCCCGTCCGGCAGCAGACCCTGGAACCGCGGCTGCACCTCGAAGACCTGCTGGTACGCGGCGTACGCGAGGCGGGCGTTGGCGAGCGCCGCCTTGCCGCGCAGCTCGAGAGCCTCAGGGGTGCCGATCTTGTCGAGCCGCTTGTCGATCTCCGTGTCGACGCGGGAGACGAAGAACGAGGCCACCGAGTGGATGCGGGCCAGGTCGTGACCGGCTGCCTTCGCGGCCTCGAGGCCGTCCAGGTAGGCGCCCATGACGAGTTCGTAGCGCTGCACGGAGAAGATCAGCGTGACGTTGACGCTGATGCCCTCACCGAGCACCTTGGCGATGGCTGGGATACCGGCCTCGGTAGCCGGGATCTTGATGAACAGGTTGGGGCGGTCGACGATCTTCCACAGTTCGACGGCCTGCGCGACGGTCTTGTCGGCGTCGTGCGCGAGGCGCGGGTCGACCTCGATGGAGACCCGGCCGTCGACGCCGTGGCTTGCCTCGAACTGCGGGGCGAGGACGTCGCAGGCGGCGCGCACGTCGTCGGTGGTCACCGTGCGGATGGTGGCCTCGACGTCGGCGCCGCGCTCGGCGAGCTCCCGGACCTGTGCGTCGTAGACGTGGCCCTTGCTGAGTGCAGCCTGGAAGATCGACGGGTTGGTGGTGACACCGACGACGGACTTGGTCGCGATGAGTTCGGCGAGGTTGCCGGACTCGATGCGGTCACGGGAGAGGTCGTCGAGCCACACCGACACGCCTGCTTCGGAGAGCTTCTGGAGGTTGGGGTTCTGAGTCATGGCGGTCTATCCCTTCACGCGTGCGAGTGAGCGCTGTGCGGCGGCGGTGACGGCTTCGGCGGTGAAACCGAACTCGCGGAACAGGGTCTTGTAGTCGGCGGACGCGCCGAAGTGCTCGATGGAGACGATTTCGCCTGCGTCGCCGACGAAGCGGTACCAGGGCATGGAGATGCCGGCTTCGACGGAGACCCGCGCCTTGACCGTCGGGGGGAGGACGCCATCGCGGTAGGCCTGGTCCTGGGCGTCGAACCATTCGACGCAGGGCATGGACACGACCCGGGTGGGGATGCCTTCGGCCTCGAGGGTCTCGCGGGCGGCGACGGCGAGCTGCAGCTCGGACCCGGTGCCGATGAGCACGACCTCCGGTGCCCCGGTGGAGGCGTCGGCGAGGACGTAACCGCCGCGGGAGACACCCTCGTAGCTGGTGCCCTCGAGGACGGGCAGGTCCTGGCGGGTCAGGGCGAGGCCGGCGGGAGCGCGGGTGGCCTCGTCGGCGCCCTTCTCGAGGACCGCGCGCCAGGCGTGGGCGGTCTCGTTGGCGTCGCCGGGCCGCACGACGTACAGGCCGGGGATCGCGCGCAGCGCGGCGAGGTGCTCGATCGGCTGGTGGGTGGGCCCGTCCTCACCGAGTCCGATGGAGTCGTGCGTCCACACGTAGGTGACCGGGGTCTTCATGATCGCGGCGAGCCGCACGGCGGGACGCATGTAGTCGCTGAAGACGAGGAAGGTGCCGCCGTACGGGCGGGTCGGTCCGTGCAACGCGATGCCGTTGAGGATCGAGCCCATGGCGTGTTCGCGGACCCCGAAATGCAGGGTGCGGCCGTAGGGCTGGGCCGTCCACATCCGGGTGGAGATGGCCTCGGGACCGAAGGAGTCGGCGCCCTTGATGGTGGTGTTGTTGCTCTCGGCGAGGTCGGCGGAGCCGCCCCACAGTTCGGGGAGCACCGGTCCGACGGCGTTGAGAACGGCGGCGGACGCCTTGCGGGTCGCGACGCCCTTGGGATCCGGCTCCCAGGTGGGGAGCACATCGGCCCAGCCGGCGGGAAGGTCGCGACCGATCAGACGGTCGAGGAGCTTCTTACCCTCGGGGGCGCGCTGCGTCCACTCGTCGTACTGGGCCTGCCATTCCTTGTGTGCCTGCGCACCGCGCTCGACGACCTTGCGGGTGTGGGCGATGACCTCCTCGGCGACCTCGAACGTCTTGTCCGGATCGAAGCCGAGAGCCTTCTTCACGGCCGCGACCTCGTCGGCACCGAGGGCGGCGCCGTGCGCCGCGCCCGTGTTCATCTTGGTCGGGGCGGGGAAGCCGATGATCGTGCGGAGCAGGATCATCGACGGCTTGTCGGTGACCTCGCGGGCCTTGTTCAGGGCCTCTTCGATGGCGACGACGTTCTCGCCACCCTCGACGATCTGCACGTGCCAGCCGTACGCCTCGTAGCGGGCGGCGGTGTCCTCCGACAGCGCGATGGCGGTGTCGTCCTCGATGGAGATCTTGTTGTCGTCGTAGATCAGCGTGAGGTTGCCGAGCTGCTGCACTCCGGCGATGGAGGAGGCCTCGGAGGTGACGCCTTCCTCGATGTCGCCGTCGGAGGCGATGACGTAGATGTGGTGGTCGAACGGGCTGTCGCCGAGGGCGGGCTCGGGGTCGAAGAGGCCGCGCTCACGGCGGGCGGCCATTGCCATGCCCACCGCGGAGGCGAGGCCCTGACCGAGCGGTCCGGTGGTGATCTCGACACCGCGGGTGTGGCCGTGTTCGGGGTGGCCGGGGGTCTTCGAGCCCCAGGTGCGCAGCGCCTCCAGGTCGTCGAGTTCGAGACCGTAGCCGGCGAGGTACAGCTGGATGTAGAGGGTGAGGCTGGAGTGCCCGCAGGACAGCACGAACCGGTCGCGGCCGATCCAGTCGGCGTCGTTGGGGTCGTGGCGCATGACGCGCTGGAAGAGGGTGTAGGCGAGGGGGGCCAGGCTCATGGCCGTGCCGGGGTGGCCGTTGCCGACCTTCTGCACCGCGTCCGCGGCGAGCACCCGGATGGTGTCGACGGCCTTGGTGTCCAGGTCGGTCCAGTCGGCGGGGTGAACCGGTTGCGTGAGGACGTGGATGTCGTCTGTGATCGACACGGGCAGAAGTCTCCTGACATGGGTGAACGTGGAGCCTGAGGATGCGTGGGCCTCTTGTGCGACTCCAGCCTAGTGTGCGGTCGTATCCGGGTCGATTCGGTTCGCGCATTGCGGCGGTCTACCATCGTTTGTAGTAGACGGCCGGCCGTCGCGAAGGACTTCGGGAGCAGTCGCCGGCATTCGGATGTGGAATTACGCGTGGTGCGAGGAGAGAACGTGCGGACAGGGCATCAGCCGAGCGGACACGGCTTCGGCAGCCCCAGCCCCGCCCCCCGCGCGACCGACACCGGTACGGTGCTGGGTCGCGTCACGGGCAAGGTCCTGGCCTACATCGCATTGACCAAGCCGCGGGTGATCGAGCTGCTGCTGGTCGCCACCATCCCCGCGATGCTGCTGGCGGACCGCGGCAACGTCGACATCGCGCTGATCCTCAGCACGCTGTTCGGCGGATGGATGGGCGCGGCGAGCGCGAACTCGCTCAACTGCGTCGTCGACGCCGACATCGACAAGGTCATGAAACGCACCGCCCGCCGGCCGCTGGCCCGCGACGCGGTGCCGACGTCCCACGCGTTCGTGTTCGGCATGACTCTCGGTGTCGCGTCGTTCCTGTGGCTGTGGTGGCGGGCCAACCTGCTCGCCGGCTGCCTGGTCGTCCTGACCATCGCGTTCTACGTGCTCGTGTACACGATGGTGCTCAAACGCCGGACCTGGCAGAACGTGGTCTGGGGCGGCGCCGCGGGCTGCATGCCCGTCATGGTCGGCTGGTCGGCGGTCACCGGGTCGCTGAGCTGGCAGCCCATCGTGCTGTTCCTGGTCATCTTCTTCTGGACGCCCCCGCACACGTGGGCCCTCGCCATGCGGTACAAGGAGGACTACAAGGCGGCCGGTGTCCCGATGCTGCCGGTGATCGCCACCGAGGAGCACGTCACCAAGCAGATCCTGCTGTACAGCTGGGCGATGGTGATCACGTCCCTCGCGCTCGTCCCCGCCGCGGGCGTCGTCTATGCCGCCGTGACCCTCGTCGCGGGCGCCTGGTTCCTGTTGATGGCCCACCAGCTGTACCGCAGCGTCCGCGGCGGAGCGGCCGTGAAACCGCTCCGCCTGTTCCTGCAGTCCAACAACTATCTGGCCATCGTCTTCGTCGGTCTCGCCGTCGACTCCGTGCTCGGACTGCAGACCGTCGGCAGCCTGCTGAGCTGACCTTCCGCGTCAGGTCCTCAGTTGACGCTCCGCGTCAGGGCCTGAGTTGACGCTCCGCGTCAGGGCACCAGCACGATCGATCCCGTCGTCGCACGCGCCTCGAGGTCGCGGTGCGCGTCCTCGGCCCGCTCGAGCGGGTACTCCGCGCCCACCCGGACCGTCAGCGAACCGTCGGCCAGGGCGGAGAACACGTCTCCCGCCCGCCACGTCAGTTCCTCACGGTTGCGGATGTGGTGCGCGAGTGTCGGCCGGGTGAGGAACACCGAACCGGCCGGGTTCAGCCGTTGCGGATCGAACGGCGGCACCGGGCCACTGGCCGCACCGAACAACGCGACCGTCCCACGGATCCGCACCGACGCGAGACTGGCCTCGAACGTGGACGCGCCGACACCGTCGTAGGCGGCTGCGACGCCTTCGCCGTCGGTCAGTTCACGCACCCGGGCGGCGACGTCGTCGTCGTATCGCAGCACCTCGTGTGCGCCGGCGTCACGGGACAATTGTTCCTTGGCGTCGGAGGACACGGTGGTGATCACCCGCGCGCCCAGCGTGGTCGCCATCTGGGTCAGCAGCAGACCGACTCCGCCCGCACCGGCGTGGACGAGGACGGTGTCGCCGGACTGGATCGGGTAGGTCGAGTGGGCCAGGTAGTGGGCGGTCATTCCCTGCAGCAGAGCGGAAGCGGCCTGCGGGGCGGGCACGGAGTCGGGGACGGTGATCGCGGCCGCCGCGGGGACGACCACCTTCTCGGCGTAACTGCCGGGGGCGGAGCACCACGCCACCCGGTCACCGGGAGCGATACCGGTCACGTCGCCGCCGACGGCCTCCACGACTCCGGAGCCCTCGTCTCCGGGAATGTAGGGCAACGGCCGCGGGTACAGCCCCGTCCGGAAGTAGGTGTCGATGAAGTTGATGCCGATCGCCTCGGTGCGAACCAGAAGATCCGTCGCTCCGATCCGGGGTTCGGGAACCTCCGCCGGTTCGAGGACATCGGGACCACCGAGACGGGAAACCTGTATAGCGCGCATGGATTCAGTTCTACACGGCGAGTGTCGCCGATCGGAGCCTGGCGGACACGACGCCGCTACCGCCCAGTATTCTCGGGGTCATGAGTACCGACACCCACGCGGATCAGGCGCCCGCGAGCCCGGCGCCCTCGCTGCCGTCCCACACGGTCGACGCGATCAAGAAGTTCGTGGCCGAGCACGGCGGTTCCGCCAGTGCCGTCATCCAGCCGATCGGACTCGCCGGCGTCCGCATCACGCTCGTCGGAGCCGACGGCATCCTCGGTGACCAGGTGGTCAAGGATCTCGCCACCGCGAACGCCGTCGTCGCATCCTTCGACGACGTCACCGTCTCGGAGTGGGATCGCGCGATTACCAGCATCGTCACGCCCCGCAAGGGTCACTTCCAGAAGATGGCCGGCTGGGTCGCGCGGCAGACGCGGTTCCCGAAGGCGCGCAACGAGCGCTAGACGCTCGCGGTGTCCGGCTGCGTGACGTACTCGCGGGTGCGTCCCGCAGCCCATACCGCCGCGGTGGCCGCGGTGCACAGCCCGGCACCCGCGACATGGACTGCCACCAGGGCCGCGGGAACGTCCGTGAAGAACTGGACGAGTCCGACCAGCGCCTGCGCCACCACCAGTGCGAGCAGAACCTGCACGCGGATCTTCACCGCGCGGGTGGCGCCCACGGCGTACAGGCCGAAGCACAGGCCGACCAGCAACGCCAGGTAGCCCACCAGCAACTGGGCATGCAGGTGCACGAGCGTGACGATCTCCACCTCGAGGCGCGGAACCACGCGGTCGAGACTCTTGTCTCCCGCGTGCGGTCCGGCGCCCGTGACCAGCGTTCCGGCGGCGAGCACCCCGGCCAGCGCGACACCCGACAGCGCGGTGAGCCACCGCAGCGGGGCGGGGATCACGTCGATCGCCGGCGCGTCGTCGGGTTCGCAGATCTTCGCGTACATCACGGTCGCCAGCCACACCATCGCCATCGACGCGAGCAGGTGTACCGCCACCGTCCACCACAGCAGTCCGGTGAGCACCGTGACACCGCCGATGACGGCCTGCACGACGGTGCCGAGAGGCATCATCCACGCGTAGACGAGGACCTCTCGACGACGGCGGGCGCGGGTGACCGCGAGAACGATCAGAGCCGCGGCCACGACGACGACGAACGTGAGCAACCGGTTGCCGAACTCGACCGCCTGATGGACGACGGCGACCTCGCCGTGCCCGACCGGCACGAAACTGCCGGGGAAGCACTGCGGCCAGGTGGGGCACCCGAGGCCGGACGCGGTCACCCGCACGACGGCCCCGGTGACGGCGATACCGCCCTGCGTGAGGATCACCGCGAACGCGATGACACGCTGCACGGTCAGCGACGGAAGGGGGAGACGGTCTACCAGGCTCAGAAACCCGCGATACAGCACGACGTCGATGGTAGAGGGCCGTCAACTACAGCGTGTCGTTGGGCCGGTGGCGGCGCGCTCGACTCCGTGCTACTCGCCGCGAATCCGCAGGATGCCGGTGACCGTGCCCTGCCAGAAGTCGCCAGTGTCGGTGACGAGTCCGGACATCTGCAGTGTGTCGTTGACCGCGGTGCCGGGGAGTGGGCTGGTGTGCTCGACCGAACCGTCCGCCGGATCGATCACCGCGAACGAGAAGCCGTCCAGGGGCGTGGTGACGTCGAACCCGTGACGGATCACGGTGTACAGCAACCCGTCACCGGTCGAGAGATGGGGTACCGCCGCGCTGCGGACGTCGTTGCTCCACACCTGGTGGCAGCCGATCGGGTCGATGTCGACACGGGTCATGCCGCCGGTGAACGGGGCGTTCGTCGGCACCGCCGGGCCCGCGCCGTCCGGAACCGCGGGATACGGGTAGCCGTACGTCCCCGCGACATACACCGAATTGGCTATACCGATCGGCGAGTTCTCGCTGCCGCCCGGGCTGCCGAGCACCGGAAGGGAGCAGATCTCGTCACCGGAATCGGCGCGGAAGACCCGAAGACTCACCTGCGGGTCGGCGTTGTCGACGATCGCGACGAAATCGCTGCCGGTCGACGGCCCGAAGTAGGTGGGGGTGGATCCGGTGCCGTGGCTGAGTTGCCCCGGCTTACGGTCCGGGCCGCGGTCGTAGTCGCGCCGCCAGTCCACCCGCACCGCCCCGTCGCGGAGCGTGAACTGGTACAGGGCATGCGTCGTCGCGACCGCGGTGCCGGCGGGCGAGGTGGAGATGCTGTTCTGGACCTGTTCGCCCGCGGCCAACGGCAGAGCATGCGCGACGCCGGCGCGATCCACGGCTCCGACGACACCGCCACCCGTGGCGAACCAGACGTTGCCCTGCCAGTCCGGTGTCAGTCCGGTCACGTTGTCACCCGGCGGAACACTGCCGGACAGGTCGACGCGCGAGTCGACGGTGATCCGCCAGCGGCCTTCGGGATCCTGCGAATGTCCGAGGCGCAGTAGCTGACGGTTGCCGTCCACCACGACCAGCCGGTTGTCGTTGTCGAGGAACGCGTACACGCCGCCCAGGAGGCTGCCCTTCGCCAGCGCGAACGTGGCGAGCGAGCTGCCGAACGGGGCCGCGGGGGCGGCGGGATCGATGAGGTGAACGGTCGGGACCTGGCCGGCCACGGACGTGCACAAGGCGACGACGAGCCGGTCGGAACCCTGCAGGAGGGTCGGGCACGCCGACACCAGCGGGTACGCGGACAGGGTGAACGGGCCGGTCCCGGGACCGGGCAGCGGAGTCACGTCGGTGGACCCCGCGTCGCCGTGCATCGTGGACGTGCCGGCGGGTCCGAGGAACGGGTTCGGCGCGGCGGGCGGACCCCACTGCGGTGCGGCGCCCGCGGGCAGCGTGCCGCAGCCGAGGACGGCGAGCAGGACTGCCAGAACGGTGCCGACGCTGCGGACGCACCGGGCTGCGGGACGGCGGATCACGTGAATCGGAACGTCCGGGCCGCCAGGGCTCCCGCGGCCGCACCCCAGACGACGAGGACCACGACGCTGAGCAGATCCACCGACCCCGACAGTGCGGCGTCGAGCGCGTGCGCGAGCGCACCGGACGGGATCAGCCGGGCCCCGGTGTGGAGGAGCCAGGGCAGCTCGCCGGTGGCGAACACCACGCTGCCGACGCCGACCATGACGAACCACAGGATGTTGGCCAGCGCGAGGACGATGTCGGCGCGGAGGGTGCCGCCGAGCAGCAGTCCCATCGCCGCGAACGTCACGGTGCCTACGGCGATGATCACGGCGCCGAGAACCAGTCCCCACGCACTCGGACGCCAGCCGAGCGCCAGCCCGATCGAACCGAGGAGCACCGACTGCAGGGCGACGACGATGACCACGGCGGCGCTCTTCCCGGCGATGATTCCCCACGTCGGCAGGGGGGTGGCGCCGAGCCGCTTGAGCGCCCCGTACCGGCGGTCGAAGCCGACCGCGATGGCCTGGCCGGTGAACGCGGTGGACATCACCGCCACCATCATGACGGCGGGGACCACCTTGTCGACCCGCGACGTTCCGAGGTCGCCGATGGGCAGCAGACACAGGCCGATCAGCAGTGTGATCGGGATGAACATGGTCAGCAGCAGCTGTTCGCCGTTGCGCAGGAGCAGTTTGAGTTCGAGCGCGGTCTGGGCCCGCAACATGACCGCCGCGCCACTCGGGCGGGGGTCGGGCGCGAACGTGCCCGGGGCGAAACGATTCTCCGTCAGACGGTCGCTGGTGCTCATCGTCATCCCCTCAGTTCCCGGCCGGTGAGTTCGAGGAAGACGTCCTCGAGGCTGCGCTGGTCGACGCGGATATCGCTGATCAGGGCATCCAGATCGGCGCACCACGACGCGACCGACGCCACCACCTTCGGATCGATCGGCCCTTCGACGAGGTAGGTGCCCGGTCCGGACTCGGCCACCCGGAAACCGTCGGGGAGGGCTCTCGCGAGGGGCTCGGTGTCCAGACCGGCGGGCGCGCTGAGCCGCAACTGGCCCTCGGCGCCGCGGCTGGTGACCTCGGCGGGCGTGCCCGCCGCGACGATCGACCCGTGGTCGATGATGACGAGCCGGTCCGCGAGCTCCTCGGCCTCGTCCATCAGGTGCGTCGTCAGCAGCACACTGACGCCGTCGCGGCGCAGGGCGTCGATCAGTTCCCACACGAGCAGGCGGGCCTGGGCGTCGAGTCCGGCGGTGGGTTCGTCGAGGAAGACCAATTCCGGCCTGCCGACCAGCGCGCAGGCCAGGGACAGGCGCTGCTGCTGCCCGCCCGACAGCCTGCGGTAGGGGGTGCGACGGGAATCCTCGAGTCCGAGGCTGCGCAGCAACCAGTCGGGGTCGAGGGGGTCGGCCGAGTAGGCGGCGACGAGGTCGAGCATTTCTCCGGCGCGGGAACCGGGGTAGGCGCCGCCGCCCTGGAGCATCACACCGATCCGGGCCCGGACGGCGCCGGCATCCGCGACGGGGTCGAGTCCGAGGACGCGGACGGTGCCGCTGTCCGGGCGGACGAAGCCCTCACACATTTCGACTGTGGTCGTCTTACCCGCGCCGTTGGGACCGAGCAACGCGACCACCTGTGCAGGTTCGACGGTGAGATCGAGTCCGTCGACGGCCCTCACACCGTCGAAGGTCTTCACCACGCCTTCCAGGCGTACAGCAGGTTGCGCCGATCCGGGCGTTCGCGAGGTCACGGGGAATCAGCGTAAGCCCTGGCCTGGTGTGACCCGGCCGGTGCCCCGGCTTTCCGCGTCGGCGTCGTCCCGGGGCGGATCCTGGGTGTCCGGCACGGTCGGCTGCTGCTCCGAACCGACCCGCCACGGCAGCCGGTTTCGGGTGATCACGATCAGCGTTCCGGCTGTGAAGATGGTGGCGATGGCGGCCTGCACGATGACGAACGGCTGGTACTCGCCGCCGTTCGGCATCAGGATGACGCTGACGATGGACGAGAAGACGATGGCGGGGACGCGGAACGCGGGTGCCGTGGCCCAGGCGGCGAGCGGCAGGACCGCCCACAGCAGATACCAGGGCTGCACCACGGGAAAGAGGAGGACGACCGCGCCGAGGGACAGCCCCAGCGCGCCGACCGCGTGGATGCGGCCGACGAGAGTGGCGACGAGCATCCGCAGTGTGATGAACGCCGCAGCGACGGCCGCGATCGGCCGGGTCAGGCTCAGCACCGCCGTCGTGTGGTCGCCGAGGCCCAGCAGGACCCCGGCCAGTCCGGTGCCCAGCCCGAGGAGCGTGGGGATGGACATCCAACTGCGGACCGCGTTCGCAGTGCCGAGGGTGTGTACCCAGCCGATGCCGAGTCCGCTGGACGTGCTGATGGCGAGGGTGACCACCAGGGCCACCCCGCCGAGCAGGGCGGCCGCGGTGAGCACCGCTTTCGGGGTTCCGCCCCATCTCCGGGCGAGCGCCATCCCGACGAATCCCAGTGCGAGGAGGGAGGGGATCTTGATCGTCGACGACAGGGCGATGAGTGCCGCCCCGGACAGCAGGAGGAGGAGAGATTGCCCGCGGATCGGCTCCGATCGTTCGACGGCCCGCAGCGCCAGCTCGATCCCGGCCAGCATGAGGCCGAGCATCAGAGCCTCGTTGTGAATTCCGGCGACCAGGTGGAACAGCAGCAGGGGGTTGGCGGCGCCCAGCCAGAGGGCGCTGACCTCGGCGACACCGCAGCGCCGCGCCAGCCGGGGGAGTGCCCACACGATCATCGCCACACCGGCGAGGGCCAGCAGCCGGTGCAGGAAGATCCCCGCGACGATGTTCTCGCCGGTCAGCCAGCTGATTCCACGCCCCATCCAGAGGAACAGCGGCCCGTACGGCGCCGGGGTGTCGCGCCAGATCGTCGGCACGGTCCGGGTCAGGACGTGATCGACCCCGAGCGCACCGGCGGGACCGATCGCGTAGGGATCGAGCCCGCGGGCCGCGATCTCGCTCTGAGCGAGGTACGAGTACACGTCCTTGCTGAACATCGGCGGCGCGACGGACAGCGGGATGATCCACAGCAGCAGGGTGCGGTCGAGCTGAGACCGGTTGAGGCGACGCACGGCCCCGGACTGCAGGCTGCCGATCGCGAAGCGCCCGAGGAGGAGCCACGCGAGCACGATCATCACGGTGCCGGTCATGGTGAGCGTCAATGCGACGCTGGGGATCCGGGCGGGAAGCCCGATGACGCGAAGCCCCTGGACCGGGTTCTGCAGTACCGGCTGGGCGCCTGCGCCCAGCGCACCCACCGCCATCAGGACGGTTCCGGTGGCGCCGAACCGGCGGATCCCGCGGAGCTGCGCGGTTTCCTGTTCGTTCAGCCCCGCGGTTTCCGGCTCGTCGCCGTGCAACGCGGCCGCCACCGAGGGGCGCGGGGAGCGGCCGTCGATGCCCAGCGCCCGGCGGGCGAGCTCGGCCGGATGTCGGAGAGCGGCGCGAGCCGTGAAGGTCGGCTCCGCGCGGGTCGGCTCCGGGTTCTCGGGGGTCTGCGGCACACAGGCAGCGTAGCGGTGCGCCGAACACAACCGGTTCGGCCAGTATTCCCGGGCCCGGGCGGCACATAATCACAGGTGTAAGGCAGGGCACCCTTAGTAGACCTGCGATCCGAATTCCGTCACACTGGTGTTGTGAAAACGGAAACGACACCACGTGCAACGAAGGAAAGCGCAGTTCACGCGCCTTCCTCGGCGGCGCCTGTCGGAACCGCGTCACCCGTCGCCGTCGGCCATGAAGGCCACACCCGCGCTGCCGTCGTGAAGCTCCTCCTCGAGGAGGGGCCGATCACCGCATCGGAAATCGGAACCCGCCTCGGCCTCAGTGCCGCCGGTGTCCGCCGGCACCTCGACGCACTCCTGGACTCCGGTGAGGCGCGCGAGGCGTCCTCCGTCGCCGTGCGTCACCGCGGACGAGGACGACCCGCCAAATACTTCCAGATCACCGCCAAGGGCCGCGGCAGGCTCGGACACGCGTACGACGACCTCGCCGGTGCGGCCATGCGTCAATTGCGGGAGGTCGGGGGAGACTCCGCGATCACCGATTTCGCTCGTCGCCGAGTCCAGGCGATCGTCGGAAACGTGACCCCGGCAGACGATCAGAGCGCCGAGGGCCTCGAGACCACCGCCGACGCCATCGCCGACGCGTTCACCACTGCGGGATTCGCGGCGTCGACGCGCCCGGTGGGCAACGGCGTGCAGATCTGCCAGCACCACTGCCCGGTCTCACACGTGGCCGAGGAGTTCCCGGAACTGTGCGAAGCCGAGCAGGAAGCGTTCGCCCAACTGCTCGGCACCCACGTCCAGCGGCTCGCGACCATCGCGAACGGCGACTGCGCATGCACCACCCACGTTCCACTCGTCCCCCCGTCCGGTCCCAAATAACAACGATTTCCCGATAGATCCCCTTGTCAGCAACCTGTTCTCCACCGGCGACCAGCCCTCGCCGGTCTCGTAACAAGACTCCGGAAGGAGCTCGCATGACCGTCACATCAGACCAGGTGACATCCACTGCGTCGGCCAACGCCGAGCCGCTCACGCAGGAAGAGACCATCGCGTCACTCGGGCATTACGGGTACGGCTGGTCCGATTCCGACGAGGCCGGTGCCAGTGCGCAGCGCGGTCTGTCCGAAGACGTCGTGCGCGACATCTCGGCGAAGAAGAGCGAGCCGGACTGGATGCTCGACATCCGCCTGCGCGCGCTGAAGACCTTCGACAAGAAGCCGATGCCGAACTGGGGTTCGAACCTCGAGGGCATCGACTTCGACAACATCAAGTACTTCGTGCGCTCGAGCGAGAAGCAGGCCGAGAGCTGGGAAGACCTGCCCGAGGACATCAAGAACACGTACGACAAGCTGGGCATCCCCGAGGCCGAGAAGCAGCGCCTCGTCGCCGGTGTCGCGGCTCAGTACGAGTCCGAGGTGGTGTACCACTCGATCCGTGAGGACCTCGAGGCGCAGGGCGTGATCTTCCTCGACACCGACACGGGCCTGAAGCAGCACCCCGAGCTGTTCCGGGAGTACTTCGGCACGGTCATCCCGGCCGGCGACAACAAGTTCTCCGCGCTGAACACCGCGGTGTGGTCGGGTGGCTCCTTCATCTACGTCCCGCCGGGTGTGCACGTCGACATCCCGCTGCAGGCCTACTTCCGCATCAACACGGAGAACATGGGCCAGTTCGAGCGGACCCTGATCATCGTCGACGAGGGCGCCTCGGTGCACTACGTCGAGGGCTGCACGGCGCCGATCTACAAGTCGGACTCCCTGCACTCCGCGGTCGTCGAGATCATCGTGAAGAAGGGTGGCCACTGCCGCTACACGACCATCCAGAACTGGTCGAACAACGTCTACAACCTGGTCACCAAGCGCACCAAGGTCGAGGCCGGCGGATCCATGGAGTGGATCGACGGCAACATCGGGTCGAAGGTCACCATGAAGTACCCGGCCGTCTGGATGATGGGCGAGCACGCCCGCGGCGAGGTTCTCTCCGTGGCATTCGCCGGTGAGGGACAGCACCAGGACACCGGTGCCAAGATGCTGCACCTCGCGCCGTACACGTCGTCGACGATCATCAGCAAGTCGGTGGCACGTGGCGGCGGACGCGCGTCCTACCGCGGACTCGTCCAGGTCAACAAGGGTGCTCACGGTTCCAAGTCGACGGTCAAGTGTGACGCGCTGCTGGTCGATCAGATCAGCCGCTCGGACACTTACCCGTACGTCGACATCCGCGAGGACGACGTGACCATGGGCCACGAGGCCACCGTTTCGAAGGTGAGCGACGACCAGCTGTTCTACCTGATGAGCCGCGGGCTCACCGAAGACGAGGCCATGGCCACGGTCGTGCGCGGCTTCGTCGAGCCGATCGCCAAGGAACTCCCGATGGAGTACGCCCTGGAACTGAACCGCCTGATCGAACTGCAGATGGAAGGGGCGGTGGGTTAGTGACCACGCCAGAAACTGGTGTCCAGAATCTCGGAGTCGCGGGAGCCGTCGCAGGCGAGAATCCGCGGATAGCGCGGACCGCCACCGGCTCGCCGATCAAGAACAAGGGTGAGGTCTTCACCTCGTTCGACGTCAACGCCTTCGAGATCCCGGGTGGTCGCGACGAGGTCTGGCGGTTCACCCCGCTGCGCCGACTCCGCGGACTGCACGACGGAACGGCCGTCGCGAACGGCACGGTCACCGTCGACGTCGCCGGTCCGGACTCCGTCCAGGTCGAGACCGTCGGGCGTGATGACGACCGGCTGGGCAAGGCCGGCGTGCCCGCCGACCGGGTGGCCGCACAGGCCTACTCGGGTTTCGAGACGGCCACCGTCGTGACGGTCGGCCGTGAGGTCGAGGTCGCCGAGACGATCAACATCACGGTCACCGGCCCGGGCGAGGACAAGGTCGCCTTCGGGCACCTGCAGATTCGGCTCGACGCCTTCGCGAAGGCGACCGTCGTCATCGACCAGCGCGGCAGCGGCACGTTCGCCGAGAACGTCGAATTCGTTCTCGGCGACAGCGCCCGCCTCACCGTGGTCGCCGTCCAGGACTGGGCCGACGACGCCGTGCACGTCGCGTCGCATCACGCGCGGCTGGGCCGTGACGCGGTGCTCCGCCACAACGCGATCAGTCTCGGCGGCGACCTCGTCCGCCTGTCCGCGACCGTCAAGTACGACGGCCCCGGCGGCGACGCCGAACTGCTCGGCCTGTACTTCGCCGACGCCGGACAGCACTTCGAGCAGCGACTGCTGGTGGATCACTCGCAGCCGCACTGCAAGTCCAACGTGGTCTACAAGGGCGCCCTGCAGGGTGATCCGAATTCGGGAAAGCCCGACGCCCACACCGTGTGGATCGGCGACGTGCTGATCCGCGCCGCGGCCGAAGGCACCGACACGTTCGAGCTGAACCGCAACCTCGTCCTGACGGACGGTGCACGCGCCGACTCGGTTCCGAACCTCGAGATCGAGACCGGTGAGATCGTGGGTGCCGGCCACGCCAGCGCCACGGGACGATTCGACGACGAGCAGTTGTTCTACCTGCGCGCCCGCGGAATCCCCGAGGACGCGGCACGGCGACTCGTCGTGCGCGGGTTCTTCCACGAGATCATCAACAAGATCGCCGTCGCCGAGATTCGCGAGCGCCTCGAGGCTGCTGTCGAGGCCGAACTCGCCGCAGTCGGCGTGTGACCCGCGCCGCCGGACCACTACTTCCCATTTCTTCGAAGGATCACAATGTCTACCCCTGACGCTTCCACCCCCGAAACCTCGGTCCTGGAAATCAAGGACCTGCACGTCGACGTCGCGAACACCGACGAGAACGCCGACCCGATCAACATCCTCAAGGGTGTGAATCTGACGGTTCGTTCCGGCGAGACCCACGCGATCATGGGACCCAACGGGTCCGGCAAGTCGACGCTGTCGTACGCCATCGCGGGTCACCCCAAGTACCAGATCACCTCGGGCTCCATCACACTCAACGGTGAGAACGTCCTCGAGATGAGCGTCGACGAGCGTGCCCGCGCCGGACTGTTCCTCGCGATGCAGTACCCGGTCGAGGTCCCCGGCGTCTCGATGTCCAACTTCCTGCGCACCGCGGCCACCGCAGTCCGTGGCGAGGCCCCGAAGCTCCGTCACTGGGTGAAGGAAGTCAAGGAAGCGCTGACCGAGCTGGACATCGACCCCTCGTTCGGCGAGCGCAGTGTCAACGAAGGATTCTCCGGCGGTGAGAAGAAGCGCCACGAGATCCTGCAGCTCGGTCTCCTGAAGCCGAAGATCGCGATCCTCGACGAGACCGACTCCGGTCTCGACGTCGACGCCCTGCGCGTCGTCTCCGAGGGCGTGAACAAGTACAAGGAACGCGAGCACGGCGGAATCCTGCTGATCACGCACTACACGCGCATCCTCCGGTACATCAAGCCGGAATACGTCCACGTGTTCGTCGGCGGTCGTGTCGTCGAGTCGGGCGGACCGGAACTGGCCGACGAGCTCGAGGCGAAGGGCTACGAGCGCTTCACCCAGGCTGCAGCAACGCAAGGAGCATAAACGCAGATGACCACCTCGGTGCGCGTATTCGACGTCACCCGGATCCGGGAGGACTTCCCGATCCTGGCGCGTACGGTCCGCGACGGAAAACCGCTGGTGTACCTCGATTCGGGCGCGACGTCACAGCGCCCGAACCAGGTGCTCGACGCCGAGAGGGAGTTCCTCACCACCTGTAACGCGGCCGTGCACCGGGGCGCTCACCAGCTCGCCGAAGAGGCCACCGACGCGTACGAGAATGCGCGTGCGGCGATCGCCGCGTTCGTCGGTGCCGACAGCGACGAACTCGTGTTCACCAAGAACGCGACGGAATCGCTGAATCTCGTGACTCACGTCCTCGGCGACGACCGCTTCGAGCGGCACCTCGGCCCCGGCGACGAGATCGTCATCACCGAACTCGAGCATCACGCCAATCTGGTGCCGTGGCAGGAGCTCGCGCGCAGCACCGGTGCGACGTTGCGCTGGTACGGCGTCACCGACGACGGCCGGATCGATCTCGATTCGCTCGAGCTGACCGACGCCGTCAAGGTCGTGGCGTTCACCCACCAGTCCAACGTGACCGGGGCGGTGGCACCCGTCGAGGAATTGGTGCGTCGCGCCCGCGCGGTCGGCGCGCTGGTGGTACTCGACGCGTGCCAGTCCGTCCCGCACATGGCGGTGGACTTCCACGCGCTCGGCGTGGACTACGCGGCCTTCTCGGGGCACAAGATGCTCGGCCCGTCCGGCGTGGGTGTCCTGTACGGGCGCCGCGAACTGCTGAATGCGATGCCGCCGTTCATCACCGGTGGTTCGATGATCGAGACCGTCACGATGGAACGCACCACCTATGCGCCGCCACCGCAGCGGTTCGAGGCGGGCGTTCCGATGACGTCGCAGGTGGTCGGACTCGGCGCAGCGGTCCGGTATCTCGAGGAGATCGGGATGGACGCGGTCGCGGCGCACGAGCACACCCTGGTCGAGGCGGCACTGGCGGCGCTCGGTGCCATCGACGGTGTGCGCATCATCGGACCCACGACCGCCGAGGACCGCGGCGGGGCCGTGTCGTTCGTGGTCGACGGAATCCACGCACACGATCTCGGTCAGATCCTCGACGACGAGGGGGTCGCCATCCGCGTCGGCCACCACTGCGCCTGGCCCCTGCACCGTCATTTCGGTGTCGCGGCCACGGCGAGGGCGTCGTTCGCGCTGTACAACACGGTCGACGAGATCGACGCACTTGCGGCGGCGGTGCGGCGCGCACAGGAGTTCTTCGGGGAGGTTCCTGCATGAGAATGGAACAGATGTACCAGGAAGTGATCCTGGACCACTACAAGCATCCCCACGGCCGCGGTCTGCGCGAACCGTTCGGCGCCGAAGTCCACCACGTCAATCCCACGTGCGGTGACGAAGTGACGCTGCGCGTGCAGCTCGCCGACGACGGCACCGTCGTGGATGTGTCGTACGACGGCCAGGGTTGCTCCATCAGCCAGGCGTCGACGTCGGTGCTCACCGATCAGGTGGTCGGGATGCCCGTCGAGCAGGCCCTGCAGACCGTTGCCGCATTCAACGAGATGGTCAGCAGCCGCGGTACCGTCGAGGGGGACGAGGACGTCCTCGGGGACGGCATCGCCTTCGTCGGCGTCTCGAAGTACCCGGCTCGCGTGAAGTGTGCGCTGCTGGGATGGATGGCATTCAAGGACGCGGTTGTTCAGATAGTGGACGACCGGGTCGTGGACGAACGGGATTCGGCCGTTCCGACAGAAGACGGCGAACCAGCTCGAATCGGAGGACAGGCATCATGAGCGAGACGCAGACGCCGGAGGCGGACGCCACGGCCGTACCGGAGCAGGCGACGGCCGACCACGGCGGCGAGACCGCCACTGCCGCGTCGGGTGCGATTACCGACCCGAAACGCCTCGAGGAGCTCGAGGAGGCGATGCGTGACGTCGTGGACCCCGAACTCGGCATCAACGTCGTCGACCTCGGTCTCGTGTACGGAATCACCGAGGAAGAGGACGTCGTGACCCTCGACATGACGCTCACGTCGGCGGCGTGCCCGCTGACCGATGTCATCGAGGACCAGTCGCGGGGCGCGCTCGTGCGCAGCGGTCTGTGCAACGAACTGAAGATCAACTGGGTGTGGCTCCCGCCGTGGGGCCCCGACAAGATCACCGAGGACGGCCGCGAGCAGTTGCGCGCGCTCGGCTTCACGGTCTGACCAGCCCCTCCGCGTCGGTTCAGGCGCGTTTGCGTTCCGAAGTGGACGACTTGGAGGTGGCCTTCTTCGCGGCGGTCTTGGCCGGAGCCTTCTTGGCCGGCTTCTTCTTGGCGGGTGCGGCCTTCTTCCCGGCGGCGTCGACGCTGCGCTGCAGTGCCGCCACCAGGTCCACCACTTCGGCGTCCTCGCCGCTCTTCTCGACTTCGGCGACGGGGATGACCTTCTTGCCGCCCGACTCGATCATCTCGTCGAGCAGTTCACGCAACTGCACCTGGTAGTCGTCGGTGAATTCGGTGGGGTCGAAGTCGTCGGCCATGCTGTCGACGAGCGTCTCGGCCATGGCGAGTTCCTTCGCCTTCGGCTTGTCGACGCCGTCGAGCGAGGAGAACTCGGCGGCGCGTACCTCGTCCGGCCACAGCAGCGTCTGGATCACCAGTACCCCGTCGCGTGACCGCATCGCGGCCAGTCGGGTGCGCTGCCGGAGGGTGAAGTGGACGAGGGCTGTGCGGTCGCTGTTCTCGAGGGCTGTCGCGAGGAGGACATACGCCTTCGGAGAGCTGGAATCGGGTTCGAGGAAGTAACTCTTCTCGAACAGAATGGGGTCGATCTGTTCGGTCGGCACGAACTGCAGAACGGGAATCTCGTGTTTCTCGGCGGCGGGCAGTTTCCCGAAATCATCGTCCGTCAACACCACGCGCACGCCGTCGTCGGAGTCGTAGGCCTTGTCGATATCGGCGTATTGGACGACGTTGCCGCATTCGGAGCAGACGCGGTTGTATTTGATCCGGCCGCCGTCCTTGGCATGGACCTGGTGAAACCTGATGTCGTGATCCTCGGTTGCCGAATAGACCTTGACCGGCACATTCACGAGTCCGAACGCTATCGAGCCCTTCCATATCGACCGCATGCGTTCCATGATGGTCTCCTTTTCGCGTTCGCGCGACAGTTCATCGAACTTCCCGGCGAAGCGTCGAACGGAGAATCACACTGCGGATATCGCCGGAGGATGCCCGAAACATCCGCCCCATTGCGGACAGGGTTCCGCGCGGATTCGACCGTTCGGACAGATATGCCGCCTGGAGTTGTGGCGGTAGATCGAAGAAATGCTCGAAGAATTCGGGGACGTGTTCTGCATCCAGATTCAGGAGGACGCGGAGACCGACCGACCGCAGGGACGCGACGGTGCGGGCCTTCCACGGCCACAGTCGCGCGTTCGAACCGTCACGAAGATCGTGGGCCAGAACATCTGCGCACAGGAGCGACGCTGCGACGCTGTAACCCGTTCCGGGGTGCATCAACCCGGCGCGGGCCCCAAAGCGCACCTGATCCGAGTTGTGGGCACGACCCGCCTCGGGGGGTGGTTCGACGGCGAATCTGACTCTCTCGACGTCCGAATGGGACGGTACGGTGACGCCCCGTTGTCGGAGTCGGTCGTGGAGTCGGGTGGCGAGTTCCGAGATCGGGAGTGGCGGGCGACCGACCAGGCAGGTCTCTTCGAGCAGGAACCGGTCGTGCGCGAGGGGAACCCCGTAGAGGAAGGACGGCGCGTCCGAGTGCGATGTGCCGTTGTCGCGGCGCCAGTCCATGAACACCGCGGCCTCGCCGGCGAGCGCATGTGCGGCCGTGCCGGGGTCCACCACCACGCCGTAGGCCGTCTGCTGGGCGAGGTCGGGGCTGTCGCCGGTGCCGCGAGCGTCGACCACGACGTGCGCCTCCAGCGTGGACCCGTCGTCCAGCAGAACGGACGTGGGGGAGAGGTCCACGGCTCTACCTGCGAGGACAGTTCCGCATTCCCTACTGAGTATTGATTGCAGTGACGATGTATTCAAAACACAATATGTGCGATCGATGGTGTGGCGACGTGTCGTCCAGGCCGCCGGGCGAGAAGTTCTCGTTTCGATCGCGCCCCGAGGGAGCCAGTCGGGGAGCTCGTCTTCCCACGCCGCGTACGTCGCGGTCCACGACCTCCGGGGGAGTGGGTCGACCGAGACGACCGTCGCGCCGAGAGCTGTGGCCCGGTGGGCGAGGGCGCGGCCGGCAGGACCGAGGCCCACGATCGCAACGTCCCAGATCGCTGGACGGGGAGAAGCTGTCACGCAGCCAGCCTGACACGAGAGCCGAGTTTCCTGCCGCAGAATAAATCCATGCTCCATAGTCGGACACGGACGGAAGAGCAATATTTCCTGAACTTATCTGGTGCGCTCCAGATAGCGCGGGGTAGTGGGGGCTTCGCCGGCGCACGTCACGACCTCGTCAACTCACCCTGGACGGCCCGGACCGGCCACGACGGGTGCTGGGGGGAGTGGGCGCCGCGGTCCGGCCTCGCCGACCGTGGGGGAGCGCGAAGGGTTGAGCGAGATCGAGTTGCGCGGGGTGGGGAACCTGAATGCGCCTGCGAAATCCCGGAAACGCCGGTCGGGCTTCCCGGCCCAGCAGGTTGGCAACCTGGTATAGACTCGGACCCGGACGGAACACACTAGTTCCCCGAATACTCATAGTGGCCATCTCTCCTGCCACCAATGGACGTCACCACGGTGCACACCTCTCGAACGCTTCACTCTCGAACAACAGGCCAATGACGAGGGGGCCAGGGCTTTCTGCGAGTCGGATACGGCCGCGAACGTTAGCGGGATCACTGGCGGGCGTGTTCCGAGTTGCCGGCGGTCGGGTAAAATTGCTGGTTCGTGTGTTCTTTGTGCAGTTTTTCTCATTCAACGCGAGCGTCATTTTCCTAGGAGTCTTGTTGATCACCGCTACCGACCTGGAAGTTCGAGCTGGAGTACGGACGTTGCTGTCCGCGCCCGGGCCGGCTTTGCGGGTGCAGCCCGGCGACCGCATCGGGCTGGTCGGCCGCAACGGTGCCGGCAAGACGACCACCCTCCGCATTCTTGCGGGGGAGGGGGAGCCGTATGCGGGTGCCGTGGTGCGCACCGGCGATGTCGGGTACCTCCCGCAGGACCCGAAGGAAGGCGACCTCGACGTCCTCGCGAAGGACCGCGTGTTGTCCGCGCGCGGCCTCGACTCGCTGCTGCGGGACATGGAGAAGCAGCAGATCCTGATGTCGGAGGTCGTCGACGACGCCGAGCGCGACAAGGCCGTGCGCAAGTACGGAAACCTCGAGGACCGCTTCTCGGCCCTCGGGGGTTACGAGGCCGAGAGCGAAGCTGCGCGCATCTGCAACAGCCTCGGCCTGGCCGACCGCATCCTCGGTCAGCAGCTGCACACCCTGTCGGGTGGTCAGCGCCGCCGTGTCGAACTGGCGCGCATCCTGTTCGCGGCGTCGGACGGTAGCGGCGGACGGTCGGACACGACTCTTCTGCTCGACGAGCCGACCAACCACCTCGACGCCGACTCGATCACCTGGCTGCGGGGATTCCTGCAGAACCACGAGGGTGGTCTGATCGTGATCAGCCACGACGTCGATCTGCTCAACGACGTCGTGAACCGGGTGTGGTTCCTCGACGCCGTGCGCGGCGAGGCCGACGTGTACAACATGAGCTGGAAGAAGTACCTCGACGCCCGCGCGACCGACGAACAGCGTCGTCGCCGCGAGCGCGCCAATGCGGAGAAGAAGGCCGGTGCGCTGCGCGCGCAGGCCGCGAAGCTCGGCGCGAAGGCCACCAAGGCGGTGGCGGCGCAGAACATGGCGAAGCGCGCCGACAAGCTGATGTCCGACCTCGACGCGGAACGCGTGTCCGACAAGGTGGCCCGGATCCGGTTCCCCGAGCCGGCCGCGTGCGGCAAGACTCCGCTGATGGCGGAGAACCTGACCAAGGTCTACGGTTCGCTCGAGATCTTCACCGGAGTGGATCTCGCGATCGACCGTGGGTCACGGGTCGTGGTGCTCGGTCTCAACGGTGCCGGTAAGACGACGCTGCTGCGCATTCTCGGCGGCGTCGAGACGCCGGACGCGGGCGGGCTCGTCCCCGGTCACGGGCTGAAGATCGGCTATTTCGCGCAGGAGCACGACACCCTCGACGACAACGCGTCGGTGTGGGAGAACATTCGCCACGCGGCCCCCGACACGGGGGAGCAGGAGCTGCGTTCGCTGCTCGGTGCGTTCATGTTCACCGGCCCGCAGCTCGAGCAGCCCGCAGGCACCCTGTCCGGTGGTGAGAAGACGCGCCTCGCGCTCGCGGGTCTCGTGTCGTCGGCGGCGAACGTCCTGCTGCTCGACGAGCCGACGAACAACCTCGACCCCGTCTCCCGCGAGCAGGTGCTGGACGCGCTCCGCAGCTACACCGGTGCCGTCGTGCTGGTGACACACGACCCGGGTGCGGCCGAGGCGCTCGACCCGGAACGGGTCATTCTGCTGCCCGACGGCACGGAGGACCACTGGTCGCAGGACTACCTGGAACTGATCCAGCTCGCCTGATCACTGCGCGTAGATATCGCCGTCGCGGGGCTCTACCGTGGAAACCACCGTCGCTCGCCGACTGGAGGAGTTCATGGCTGACATCGGGGTCTTCGCCAAGAGCGCTCGGATCACGGGACCGTCGCGCGCCGATCTGCAGGCGGAGCTGAAGGAGCGCTACCAGGCCGGAGCGAGTATTCGTTCCCTTGCCCGGGAAATGGGGAGATCGTACGGATTCGTCCGCAACATTCTCGCGGAGTCCGAGGTGGAGCTCCGCGGACGAGGCGGAGCTCACCGTCGCAAGACCTGACCGGTGTCGGTGGGGGAGTGCGGTGTCAGTCGCGGCGTCGGACGGATTCCTCGACGAGGTCGAGCACGGCCGACAGGTTGTCGCCGGCGTGCCCGGAGGCGATGCGCGCGACGAGGCCGTCGAGAACCAGGTCCAGGTAGCCGATCAGGACGTCGGTCGGGACGTCGTCGCGGAGGCGGCCCGCGGATTTCTGCCGCGCGAGACGCGCCATGGTCGCCTCGGTGAGTTCCGCCGACCGTTGTGACCAGCTTCTGCGGAAGTCGGGATCGTTCCGCAGCCGTCGGGCGATCTCGAGCCGGGTTCCCAGCCAGTCGAACTGTTCGGGCTGGGCGAGCATGTCCCGCATCACCTGGACGAGGCCCTCGTGGGCGACGACGTCGGCCATCCTGGTCGCGTCCTCGTGGGCGAGCGCCAGGAACAAGCCGTCCTTGTCCTTGAAGTGATGGAAGATCGCCCCGCGTGACAGTCCGGTCACTTCTTCGAGCCGGCGGACGGTGGCACCGTCGTAGCCGTATTCGGCAAAGCAGCGGCGGGCGCCGTCGAGGATCTGACTGCGCCGTGCCGCGAGATGGTCTTCACTGACCTTGGGCAAAGTGCCTCCTTCGTCGGCCTGTGAGTGTTTCGGCCCTCGACATCTGAGGGTCACCGAATGCACGAAGCGCGCACGACCACCTCGATCGGGAACAGCGGAGCTCCCCTGAAACTGGTCGTGCGCGCTTCGTGCCTGCCATGGCCGAAAACACTCACAGGTGCGTAGCGCCTATGGGCCGAAAGCTCGCACAGGCGCGGTAGCGCCTAGCCCTTGATCATGTTGCGGAGCACGTACTGCAGGATGCCGCCGTTGCGGTAGTAGTCGGCCTCGCCGGGCGTGTCGATGCGCACGACCGCGTCGAAGACGACCTTCTCACCGTTCTCGCGGGTTGCCGTGACCTTGACGGTCTTCGGCGTGACACCCTCGTTCAGCTTCTCGACGCCTTCGATGTCGAAGACCTCGGTGCCGTCCAGCTTCAGCGACGCAGCGGACTCGCCGGCCGGGAACTGCAGCGGCACGACGCCCATGCCGATGAGGTTGGAGCGGTGGATGCGCTCGAACGACTCGGTGATGACGGCCTTGACGCCGAGGAGGCTGGTGCCCTTGGCGGCCCAGTCACGGGACGATCCGGAGCCGTACTCCTTGCCGCCCAGCACGACCAGCGGGATGCCGGCCTTCTGGTAGTTCTGCGACGCGTCGTAGATGAACGCCTGCGGGCCGCCGTCCTGGGTGAAGTCGCGGGTGTAGCCACCGGAGACGTCGTCGAGGAGCTGGTTGCGCAGACGGATGTTCGCGAACGTGCCGCGGATCATCACCTCGTGGTTGCCGCGACGCGAGCCGTAGGAGTTGTAGTCCTTGCGGTCGATGCCGTTCGCGTCCAGGTACTGCGACGCAGGCGTTCCGGCCTTGATGTTGCCTGCCGGGGAGATGTGGTCCGTGGTGACCGAGTCGCCGAGCAGCGCGAGGACGCGGGCGCCCTTGATGTCGCTGACCGGGGTCGGCTCCTTCGGCATGCCGTCGAAGTACGGTGGCTTCCGCACGTAGGTGGAGTTGGCGTCCCACTCGAAGGTCTTGCCCTCCGGGGTGGGCAGTCCACGCCAGCGCTCGTCGCCCTTGAAGACGTCCGCGTAACCCTTGACGTACATCTCCTGGCTGATCGAGGAGTTGATGGTCTCCTGGATCTCCTGGGGAGAGGGCCAGATGTCCTTCAGGAACACGTCGTTGCCGTCGGCGTCCTGGCCGAGGGCGTCGTGCTCGAAGTCGAAGTCCATGGTGCCTGCGAGGGCGTACGCGATGACCAGCGGCGGGGAAGCCAGGTAGTTCATCTTCACGTCGGGGGAGATGCGTCCCTCGAAGTTGCGGTTACCCGACAGCACCGCGGTGGCGGTGAGGTCGTTGTCCTGGATCGCCTGCGAGATCTGCTCGTCCAGCGGGCCGGAGTTGCCGATGCAGGTGGCGCAGCCGTAACCGACGAGGTAGAAGCCGAGCTTCTCCAGGTACGGCCAGAGGCCGGACTTGTTGTAGTAGTCGGTGACGACCTGCGAACCGGGAGCCATGGAGGTCTTGACCCACGGCTTGGCGGACAGGCCCTTCTCGACGGCGTTGCGGGCGAGCAGGGCCGCGCCGAGCATGACCGACGGGTTGGACGTGTTGGTGCAGGAGGTGATCGACGCGATCACGACGGCACCGTGGTCGAGGATGAACTCGCCCTTGTCCTCGGACAGAACCTTGACCGGCTTGGTCGGGCGGCCCTCGGATCCGTTGGCGGCCGACTGCACGTCGACGGCGCCGTCGTCGGCGAACGACAGGGCGGCGGGATCGCTCGCGGGGAACGACTCCTCGACGGCCTCGTCGAGCTGCGAGTGACCCGTGGGGTGGTGCTCCTCCACGTAGTTGTGGATGTCCTTGCGGAACGCGTTCTTCGAGTCCGACAACAGGATTCGGTCCTGCGGGCGCTTCGGGCCTGCGATGGACGGAACCACGTCACCGAGGTCGAGTTCGAGGTACTCGGAGTACTCGGGCTCGTGGTCGGCGTCGTGCCAGAGGCCCTGTTCCTTCGCGTACGCCTCGACGAGTGCGAGCTGCTCCTCGGAGCGGCCGGTGAGGCGGAGGTAGCTGACGGTCTCGGCGTCGATCGGGAAGATCGCGGCGGTGGAACCGAACTCGGGGCTCATGTTGCCGAGCGTCGCGCGGTTGGCCAGCGGAACCTCGGCCACGCCCTTGCCGTAGAACTCGACGAACTTGCCGACGACGCCGTGCTTGCGCAGCATGTCGGTGACGGTGAGGACCACGTCGGTGGCGGTGACGCCGGGCTTGATCTCACCGGTCAGCTTGAAACCGACGACGCGCGGGATCAGCATGGAGACGGGCTGGCCGAGCATGGCGGCCTCGGCCTCGATGCCGCCGACGCCCCAGCCCAGCACGCCCAGGCCGTTGACCATGGTGGTGTGCGAGTCGGTGCCAACGCAGGTGTCGGGGTACGCCTGGCCATTGCGGACCATGATCGTCCGGGCCAGGTGCTCGATGTTGACCTGGTGGACGATGCCGGTGCCCGGGGGGACGACCTTGAAGTCGTCGAACGCGCCCTGGCCCCAGCGGAGGAACTGGTACCGCTCACCGTTGCGGGAGTACTCGATCTCGACGTTGCGCTCGAATGCGTCGGCGCGGCCGGCGACGTCGATGATGACCGAGTGGTCGATGACCATCTCGGCGGGTGCGAGGGGGTTCACCTTGTTCGGGTCGCCGCCGAGTGCGGTGACCGCTTCACGCATGGTGGCGAGGTCCACGATGCAGGGGACGCCGGTGAAGTCCTGCATGATCACGCGGGCAGGCGTGAACTGGATCTCGACGTTCGGGTCGGCCGAGGGATCCCAGCTCGCGATGGCGCGAATGTGGTCGGCGGTGATGTTCGCGCCGTCCTCGGTGCGAAGCAGGTTCTCGGCGAGAACCTTCAGTGCATAGGGCAATTTTTCGGTGCCGGGCACGGCCGAGAGGCGGAAGATCTCGTAGGAGTTCTCACCGACCTCGAGGGTGCCTTTGGCGCCGAACGAATCAATACTCGTGCTCACGTCAGCTCCACTCGTCTATGAGGGTCGCCGCCGACGGGGCTGTGTCGACGGCTGCAGGCACTGCGGGCACGGCTGATCCGTGTGCGCTGTCGTGCTAGCGATGACGGAATCGGCCCATACCGCGGTACCTCCGATAGTCTAACAGTACGCTTGTCCTGTGAGAATTCCGGGGGGATCGAGCGTGTACCCCCCGGCGATTCTCCTCGACCCCGACGCGGGACGCGCGCGGACGGAACGGAACTTCGGGGACTCCTCACGTAGTGTTCACGCGAGGCTTACGTTCCTACAGCAAACCCGGATGAGAGATGCCTGCCCCTATCGCCACCGCACTTCCTGCCAGTGTCATGCTCCCCGTCCAGTCGGCCCTCCCGTTGTCGACGGACCTTCCGGAAGACATCGACGTCTCCGACGTGGTCGCGGACGTGTCCGACGACGGCGTGTCGGCGCCGTCCGACGAGGCGAGTGAACTCGCCGCCGTGGTCGACCGCGCCGCCGACCACGGGATCGAGCTGAGCATCGTGGTGCTGGACGAGGATCCCGGCCGCGATTCGCAGCTGCGCGACCTCGCGACCGAGGTCGGGGCGGAAGAAGGCGGCACCGTTCTGGTGCTGAGTCCCAGCTGGGTCGGCACGTACAGCGATTCGATCAGCCGGGTCCTGCTCGAATCGGGTCAGGACCGCACCTACACCGGCGATGCGGTGGTCTCCGCCAATCACTTCGTGGACGAGGTGATCGAGCCGGGACCCCCGTGGGCCCTGATCACGGCCGTCATCGTCGCGATCGTCGTGATCGCGTCGGCCGCCACGTTCTTCGCGAAATCGCGCCGGGCGTCCGGATCGCGTGACGACACTGCGGAAAAGGGCGACAACGCCGCGGGGGCCGGCACGTCGTACGAGCGACAGAAGCCCTGACGCCTGCCGAATTTCCGGGATAACTCGGCGGCAATTTCACTATTCGTCCGACTGTGGCCGCTGCCTGCGTCGATGCGCGTAAATAGCGCCGACGATTCACAGTTCGACATTTCCGCTGGTCAAATTACTCATGTGTTATTTGTGACTAAAGTTTCCATAGAGTCCGGAAGTGTCGTACGGTGCATTTGGCGCTCTTGGGGAAGAAGTGTCGCAGGCTGGTGATTGACGTCCAGAGTGACGACGATCCGGCGTATGTCGGTGTCGCCGAAGCATGGGAAGGTGTGGCTGCCGCAAATTTCTCCCCACGACGAGCACGGCGCGGTGTGCGTGATCGGTGCAGAACCGAGGGAGAGAGTTGTGAAGCGACAAGCACGAGCTGGAGTGGGGCACCGTAGCTTCTCCCGCGGGCACACTCGCACGGCGCGCCTCCTGATCGGATTGGGCATCGTCGGAGCCCTGGTCGGCAGCACACCCGGCCTGGCCGCAGCCGTACCGCCCCCGCCACCGAATCCGTCCGACAACGACATCGCGCAGGCCCAGACCCAGGTGTCGGCGGGCCTCGGGCAGGTCAGCGAACTGATCAACCAGGTCGCCTCCGCGGATCAGCAGCTCGCTCAGCTCGACAACGAGGTCGCCATCAAGCGCGAGGACGTGAACCGGGCTCTGGTCGATCTGCAGAACGCCCGCAGCGCCGCCGATCTGGCGGCCAACGTGGTCGGGGCCTCGCAGCAGGCGCTGCGCGACGCCGGGGCGCAGATCGAACTCGCGCAGAAGGACTTCGACAAGTACGCCCGGTCGAGCTACACGCAGGGCACCAACGTCTCCTCGATCTCGACGTACCTGGGCGCCCAGGGGCCCGGCGACGTCCTGGATCGCGCGCAGGTTCTGAAACTCCTGGCCACCAGCCAGAACGCGGTGCTCGAGGGTCTGCAGCGGGCACGGACCGCGCAGGCCAACAAGGATTCTGCGGCACGCGAGGCCAAGCAGCAGGCGGACGTGGCCGCCGACCAGGCCGCGGCGAAGAAGTCGCTCGCGGAGCAGGCGATCGCGATCGCCCGTTCGGCGCTGCAGGATCAGGCTGCCAAGAAGGCACAGATCGAGAGCAACCGCGCCGCCGCCCAGGCCCAGCTCGACGCCGCCCGAGGGAACGTCGCGGGGCTGCAGGGGCAGCGTGAGGCGTACGCGACGTGGGAAGAGCAGAAACGCGCCGAGGACGCGCAGAAGGCGGCGATCGCCGCCGCGGCCCGGGAAGCCGCGACTCAGGCCGCCGCGCGGGTCGCCGCCAACGAGGCGGCTCGACAGCGCGCCGCGGAACTCGCCGCGGGGCAGCGCGCGCACACCACGATCGAGGAGGACTCGGAGGACGAGGACTCCGACTACTCCGCGGACGGTGGGACGACCACACCGAAGTCCACCCCCAAATCGAAACCGTCGACCAGCGGTGAGGACCTGACCGGCAGCGAGGCCATCGAGACCGTCATCGACCGGGGTCTGTCCCAGATCGGTGTGGAGTACGCGTGGGGCGGCGGCGACGAGAACGGCCCGACCCTCGGCATCCGCGACGGCGGTGTCGCCGACAGTTACGGCGACTTCAACAAGGTCGGTTTCGACTGCTCCGGCCTGATGATCTATGCGTTCGCCGGGATCGGCATCTCCCTGCCCCACTACACCGGGTATCAGTACACCGCGGGCGAGCAGGTTCCCTCGGAGGAGATGCAGCGCGGCGACATGATCTTCTGGGGCCCGAACGCCAGCCAGCACGTCGCCCTGTATCTCGGAAACGACGAAATGCTGGAGGCCCCGCAGTCCGGATCGACCGTCCAGATCTCCCCGGTGCGATGGGATGGCATGACCCCTTACGCTGTCCGTATGGTGTCGTGATCCATGATGTCGATGAAGTAGTCCGCAGTGCGGATCGTGCTTGGTTGCGGCGGGGGTTGCTTGCACCTGGAATAGTTGAGCAAGTACGTGAACGGGCGGAACGATCTAGGTGAAAGCGGTGGATTCTTGGTGACCTCACGTGATGATGCGGTATCGGAGGGTGCAGCCCGGAAGGAGTCGCCCGCGAAGGCCGCTCCCGAAGGTGTGAAGAATGGGGGTGCGGCCAACGGATCGGGTCCCCAGAACGTCACCGCGCCGAATGCACCCTCACAGAACACGGGCACGCAGAGCGCGACGACGAAGACGGTCGCGCCCAATCTCGCCGCCGACGTCCAGACGCTGGAACGCGCGATCTACGAGGTCAAGCGCGTGATCGTCGGGCAGGACCGGCTCGTGGAGCGGATCCTGGTCGGTCTGCTCGCGAAAGGGCACGTGCTGCTCGAGGGTGTGCCCGGTGTCGCGAAGACCCTGGCCGTCGAGACATTCGCGAAGGTGGTCGGCGGATCCTTCTCGCGTGTCCAGTTCACCCCCGACCTGGTGCCCACCGACCTGATCGGTACGCGCATCTACCGGCAGGGGCGTGAGGAGTTCGACACCGAACTCGGTCCCGTCGTCGCGAACTTCGTGCTCGCCGACGAGATCAACCGCGCGCCGGCGAAGGTGCAGTCGGCGTTGCTCGAGGTGATGGCCGAGCGGCACGTCTCGATCGGCGGCAAGCGGTACCACATGCCCGACCCGTTCCTGGTGATGGCGACGCAGAACCCGATCGAGAACGAGGGGGTGTACCCGCTGCCGGAGGCGCAGCGCGACCGCTTCCTGTTCAAGATCCTCGTCGACTACCCGACGGTGGAGGAGGAGCGCGAGATCGTCTACCGGATGGGTGTCGATGCGCCGGAACCCCACCAGGTCCTCGATCCCGAGGAGCTCGTCCGCCTGCAGAAGGTCGCGAGCGGTGTCTTCGTGCACCACGCGCTGGTCGACTACGTGGTGCGGGTCATCGCGGCCACGCGCACGCCGGCCGAGTTCGGTCTCCCCGAGGTCGACGGCTGGATCGCGTACGGCGCGTCGCCGCGCGCGACGCTGGGCATCATCTCCTCGGCCCGCGCGTTGGCGTTGCTGCGCGGGCGTGACTATGTGGTGCCGCAGGACGTGCTCGAGGTGATCCCGGACGTGCTGCGTCACCGTCTCGTGCTGTCCTACGACGCTCTCGCCGACGAGGTCAGCCCGGACGACGTCATCTCCCGCGTGCTGCAGACCGTGGGTCTGCCGCAGATCGCCGCACAGCCGACGACGGTACCGGCCGCTCCCGCCGGTCACCACGGACCGCCCGTCCCGTCCACGTCGGTGCCCGGACCGACGGCGATGAGCCAGCCACGGTGAGTGCGCGTACCGCCGGTGCGCAGAGTTCCGGCCCGCCGCCGTCGTTTCGCTCCGGCGAACTCCGTGATCCCAAACTGTCCGCCGCGCTGCGGACGCTGGAACTGACCGTCCGCCGCCGCCTCGACGGGGTCCTGCACGGCGACCATCTTGGCCTGATCCCGGGCCCGGGCTCCGAACCCGGTGATGCCCGCGAGTACCAGCCGGGTGACGACGTGCGTCAGATGGACTGGTCGGTGACCGCCCGGACGACGCACCCGCACGTCCGGCAGTCGGTGGCCGACCGGGAACTCGAGACGTGGCTCGTCGTCGACCTGTCGTCGAGCCTCGACTTCGGTACCGCCGGCTGCGAGAAGCGGGACCTCGTGGTGGCGGCTGCCGCCGCCGTCACGCACCTGACCAGCGGCGGCGGGAACCGGATCGGGGCGATCGTCTCGACCGGCGCCCAGACCACCCGGATCCCGGCCCGCGGCGGCCGCATCCACGCGCAGGCGATGCTGCGTCAGATCGCGACCACCCCGCACGCCCCGGACGGGGTGCGGGGCGACCTGCAGGGTGCGGTGGAGTCGTTGCGCCGACCCCAGCGTCGCCGCGGTCTGGCCGTCGTCATCAGTGACTTCCTGGGGCCGATCGACTGGGAGCGGTCGCTGCGGGCGATCTCCGGCCGCCACGACGTACTCGGGGTCGAGGTGCTCGACCCGCGAGATCTGGAATTACCCGACATGGGGGATGTAGTGCTGCACGATCCGGAGTCCGGACGGACCCGCGAGTTCACGACCACGCCGCAACTGCGCGCCGACTTCGCGCGGGCCGCGGACGAGCACCGCCTGCAGGTGGAGCAGTCGTTGCGGCGCTGCGGCGCCCCGCTGCTCAGTCTGCGGACCGACCGGGACTGGATCTCGGATGTCGTGCGGTTCGTGTCCGCCCGGAAGCACAGTTACGGGACCGCGACGAACCAGAGGTCCCGCCGGTGAGCCTTTCCCAGTTCACCTCACCGTGGTGGCTGCTGTTCCTCCTGGTCGTCGTGGCATTGGTCGCGGGATACGTGTGGGTGCAGCGTCAGCGGCAGAAGCACACCCTCCGGTTCACCAACTTCGCGCTCCTCGAGAAGGTGGCGCCGTCGCGGCCGGGCCGGGCCCGGCACATTCCGGCGCTGCTCATGGTGCTGGCGCTGGTGTTCTTCAGCGTGGCGCTGGCCGGACCGACGGAGGACAAGCGGGTTCCGCGGAACCGGGCCACCGTGATCCTCGTCATCGACGTGTCGTTGTCGATGAAGGCGACCGACGTGGAACCGACCCGGCTGGCCGCGGCACAGGACGCCGCGAAGTCGTTCGCCGACGGGCTCACCCCCGGCATCAACCTCGGTCTCGTCGCGTTCGCAGGCACGGCCTCGGTGCTGGTGTCGCCGACCACCAACCGGGAGGCGTCGAAGGTGGCGATCGACAATCTACAGTTGAGCGAGCGGACCGCCACCGGTGAGGCGATCTTCACGTCGCTGCAGTCGATCGACACCCTGGCCGCGGTGCTCGGCGGCAGTGATCAGGCGCCGCCCGCCCGCATCGTGCTGCTCTCGGACGGCAAGCAGACGGTCCCCGAGAACCCGGACGATCCGCGCGGCGGATTCACCGCCGCCCGGCAGGCGAAGGACAAGGACGTCCCCATCTCGACGATCTCGTTCGGCACCAGCTACGGCAAGGTCGAGATCGAGGACGAACGCATCCCCGTGCCCGTCGACGATCCGTCGCTGCGGGAGATCGCGAATCTCTCCGGGGGCAGCTTCTTCACGGCGTCGAGCCTGGAGGAACTGCGCGACGTCTACGACACCCTCGAGGAGCAGATCGGTTTCGAGACCACCCGCGGCGACGCCAGCCGCCCTTGGCTCGTGCTCGGTGTCCTGTCCGCCACGGCGGGGCTGATCCTCGCGCTGGTCCTGCGTCAACGGCTGCCGTGATCTGCGTTCCACCGCGGCCCCGCGCTTCCACTCCCGCACATCTGAACAGATAGGTTGATCCCCATGTCTACCCCACAAACTACTGACGCGTCAGTTAGGACGGTGTCCACTCCCCGGTCGGTGCTCGTCACCGGCGGCAACCGCGGGATCGGCCTCGCTGTCGCGCAGCGCCTCGCGGCGGACGGCCACAAGGTCGCGGTCACGCACCGCGGCTCGGGTGCGCCCGACGGGCTGTTCGGCGTCCAGTGCGACGTCACCGACACCGAGTCGGTCGACCGCGCCTTCAAAGAGGTGGAAGCGCACCAGGGTCCCGTCGAGGTTCTCGTCGCGAACGCCGGCATCACCGACGACACGCTGATCATGCGGATGACGGAGGAGCAGTTCACCTCCGTCGTCGACGCCAACCTGACCGGCGCGTTCCGCGTCGCGAAGCGGGCCACGCGGTCGATGCTGCGGGCGCGGTTCGGCCGGTTCGTGTTCCTCGGGTCGGTCGTCGGTCTGGCCGGTGGTCCCGGCCAGGTGAACTACGCGGCGTCGAAGGCCGGTGTGGTCGGCATCGCGCGGTCGCTGACCCGTGAGCTCGGTTCCCGGTCGATCACCGCGAACGTGGTGGCCCCGGGATTCATCGACACCGACATGACCGCGGTCCTCGACGACAAGTACAAGGACATGATCACCGGCGCGGTTCCGCTGCAGCGGCAGGGCAAGCCCGAGGAGGTCGCCGCGGTGGTGAGCTTCCTGGCCTCCGACGATTCCGCCTACGTCTCCGGCGCGGTGATCCCCGTCGACGGCGGCCTCGGCATGGGCCACTAGCTCTCCCCACTCCACTTCCCGGACTTTTTCTTCACAGGAGGACACCTCATGGGCGGATTGCTCGAAGGTAAGACCATTCTCGTCACCGGCATCATCACGGACGCGTCCATCGCGTTCCACGTCGCCAAGGTCGCCCAGGAACAGGGCGCCAAGGTGATCATCACCGGCTTCGACCGTCTCCGGCTGATCGACCGCATCGCGCAGCGCCTGCCGCAGCCGGTGCCGCCGGCGCTGGAACTGGACGTGCAGAACCCGGAGCACCTCGCGAGCCTCGCCGACCGCATCCGGGAGATCGCGCCCGAGGGTGTCGACGGCGTCGTGCACTCCATCGCGTTCGCGCCGCGGTCCTGCCTGGGCAGCCCGTTCTTCGACGCACCGTGGTCGGATGTGGGAGTGGCGTTCGAGGTCTCCGCCTACTCGTACGCGTCGCTGTCGAAGGCGCTGCTGCCGGTGCTGAACGACAACGCGTCGATCGTCGGCATGGACTTCGATCCCGCGCGCGCGGTGCCGTTCTACAACTGGATGGGCGTCGCCAAGGCGACGCTCGAGTCGGTGAACCGGTATGTCGCCAAGGAGGTCGGCGAACGCGGTATCCGCTCGAACCTCGTCGCGGCCGGCCCGATCAAGACCCTCGCCGCCAAGGCCATCGCCGGTACCGCCACCGACGACGCCAAGCAGATGAACGAACTGAACACGGCGTGGGACGAGCGCGCGCCCATCGGCTGGAACGTCGACGACCCGGAGCCGGTCGCGAAGACCGTGTGCACCGTGCTGTCCGACTGGCTTCCCGGCACCACCGCGTCGATCATCTACGTCGACGGTGGCGCCCACGCGATGGCCGGCTAGGGCACTACCCGGGGAGTGTGCCCCGAACGGCACCGCGGAAGATGGGGATCATGATCGCTGCGAATTCGACGGACGGTTCCGGTTCCCGGTTCGATGCCCTTCTCGTGTTGTCGTTCGGGGGTCCGGAGCAGCCCGCCGACGTGCGCCCGTTCCTGGAGAACGTCACCCGGGGCCGGGGGGTGCCGCCCGAACGTCTGGACGCGGTTGCCGAGCACTACCTGCATTTCGGGGGTGTGTCGCCGATCAACGCCCTCAATCGCGACATCATCTCCCGCGTCGAATCCGAATTGGCAAGCGCCGGAATGGATCTGCCCGTCTATTTCGGTAACCGGAACTGGCATCCGATGGTCGAGGACACCGTCGCCCGGATGGGCGCGGACGGGGTGCGGTCCGCCCTCGTGTTCCCGACCTCGGCGTGGGGCGGGTACTCGGGCTGCAGGCAGTACCACGAGGACGTCGCCCGGGCGCGGACCGCGGCCGGGGACGGGGCACCGCACCTGCTGAAGCTGCGGCAGTACTACGACCACCCGCTGCTGATCGGGGCGTTCGCCGACGCCGTCCGCGAGGCCGCGGCGCAGCTCCCCGCCGGGCGGCGGGCCGACGCCCGCCTGGTGTTCACCGCGCATTCCGTGCCGGTGTCCGCGGACGTCAACGCGGGACCGCCCACGGAGGGCGGTCATCTCTACAGCCGGCAGGTGGCCGAGGCTGCCCGGCTCACCGCCCGCGCCGCCGGCTTCGACGACTTCGACCTGGTGTGGCAGTCCCGGTCCGGGCCACCCCAGGTGCCGTGGCTCGAACCGGACATCTGCGACCACCTGGACGCCCTCGCCGGCCGCGGGGTGGGCGCGGTGATCGTGTGCCCGGTGGGATTCGTGTCCGATCACCTCGAGGTGGTGTGGGATCTCGACACCGAGGCCCGGGACAGGGCTGCCGAACTCGGCATCGACTTCGTACGCGCGGCCACCCCCGGAACGGATCGGCGGTTCGCGGAACTCGTCGTCGCCCTCGTGGCCGAGCAACTGGCCGGCGCACCCGCCGCGCGGCTCGGGTCCGAGCCGCTGCTCGGTTCGACCCTCGACGGTCGGTCCTGCGCGATCGACTGCTGCAAGGCCGTGGTCAGGCCGTCAGGCCGTCCCGCGCACACGCATTGACGGCGGCGGTGCGCGCCGAGCGCACCGCCGACCGCAGCGGCCGCAGTAGGTCCTCGAGCGTGGCCGCACCCGACGCGGACACGGTGCGCGCGGGGGCCATCTGCTCGGCGACCGTGAGGATCGCGGCCACCTGATCGGCCGAGTCCAGGATCCGCAGCGCCCGCGGGGCGATCGTCGTCGGATACCGGTGCCGCGCGGACTGCGCCAGCGCGTCGGCGATCAGCGCGCGCGGGTCGGCGCCGAAACCGGAATCGAGCATGTGCAGCGCCTCGAGCGCGGCCGCGGCGTCCCGCACCGCCTGCCGCATCGTGAACTCGGCCTCACCCAGCCCGGTGTGGTGGGCGTCGAGGGGAAGCCGCTCGATCGTCGACACCGTCCAGCGCAGCACGTCCGGACCCTCGACGTGCGGGACCAGCCCCGTTCCGGACCGGCCGGGCGGTCCGACGAGCACACCCTCGCCCGCGCTGATCGCGGCGGACGCGAACTCGGTGCCCGCGGGAAGCCCGCGCACGTCGCCCGGCCCGGGCAGCACCAGCCGGATCTCGGTCTCGGGCTGCGACACGGAGCGGCGCATCGTCTGCAGCAGCGCCGTCACCCCGGCGTCCTGCGGGTGGGGCCACGGCAGCCCGGTGCGGCCTGCCGTCCCCTCGTCCTCGGCGCAGGCGAGATGCATCGGCGCCCACGCGTGGAGGGCGTCGATGACGTCGTCGGGTGCACTGTTCCCGGCGAGCCAGGAACTGGCCCACACGGTGAGAGTGGCGCTGGGTGAAGTCACGATAAACGAGCATATGTCGGCGTGGCGGCGTGTGCGTAACGGCGCCGCTGGCATAGCGTCAGCGCCCGTGAGCGGAGGCGACAGATACGGCGACATCTTTTCCGGACACCCACGCGCGCGGAAGCCCGTGACGCCGACGGTCCCGGCCGAGCGGGACCTGGTGGTCGAGGACGCCGGCACCGGTTTCTGCGGGGCGGTGGTCGGGTTCGAGCGCACCTACGACGGCGATTTCGTCCGCCTCGAGGACGGGGCGCGGCGCACCCGGTTGTTCGCGATGCGCGAGGCGGCGTTCCTGATCGACGGGAAACCGGTCACCCTGGTCCGCCCGGCGGCCAAGCCCGCCGGACCGGCCACCACCCGATCGGCGTCGGGATCCACCAAGGTGGAGGGGCTGCGGGCCCGGACGGCGCTGGCGAGCCGGATCTGGGTGGAGGGCGTGCACGACGCCGCCCTCGTGGAACGGGTGTGGGGGCACGACCTGCGCGTCGAAGGTGTCGTCGTCGAGCACCTCGAGGGTCTCGACAATCTCGGGGAGCGGCTCGCCGAATTCCGGCCTGGCCCCGGACGGCGCGTCGGTGTCCTCGTCGATCACCTCGTCACCGGATCGAAGGAGACGCAGCTGACCCAGGGACTCGGTCCGAATGTGCTCGTGACCGGGCACCCGTTCATCGACGTGTGGGAGGCGGTCCGCCCGTCGGCGGTGGGCATCGAGGCGTGGCCGAAGATCCCGCGCGGTGAGGACTGGAAGACCGGGGTGTGCCGCGAATTGGGGTGGGGGACACCGCGCGACGGCTGGCGCCGGGTCTATTCGGCCGTCAACACGTTCCGGGACCTGGAGGCACCGCTGATCGGGGCGGTCGAACAGCTGGTCGACTTCGTCACCGTCGGTTCCGGAGATTCTGGTTAGATGGTGTTGTGGCTGCATTGATTTGGCTGGTAGCGGGGGTGCTGCTCGCCGCCGCGGAAGCGTTGACGGGGGATTTCTTCCTCCTCATGCTGGCGGGCGGTGCGCTGGCCACGGCCGGGGTCACCGCGATCACCGACTTCCCGGTCTGGGTCGACGCGGTGATCTTCGGGGTGCTGTCCCTCGCCCTGATCCTCGGGGTGCGGCCGGTGTTGTTGCGTAAGTTCGAGACCCCGCCGCCGACCCCGACCGGGATCGAGGCCCTGACCGGCAAGCAGGCCCTGGTGCTCGAGGAGGTCGCCGAACACGCGGGGCAGATCAAGCTCGGCGGCGACGTCTGGACGGCCCGCCCGCTCGACAGCACGGAAGTGTATCCACCGGGAACGACCGTGACGGTAATGCAAATTGACGGCGCGACCGCCGTCGTATGGAGGGGACCGTAGATGGCAGCGCTCATCGTGTTGATCGTGCTCGTGTTGTTCGTCGCCCTGGTGGTGGCCAAATCGGTGGCGCTGGTGCCGCAGGCCGAGGCCGCGGTGATCGAGCGACTGGGCCGGTACGCGCGGACCGTGTCGGGCCAGCTGACGTTCCTGATCCCCTTCGCGGACCGCATCCGGGCCAAGGTGGACCTGCGGGAACGGGTGGTGTCGTTCCCGCCGCAGCCGGTGATCACCCAGGACAACCTGACACTGAACATCGACACCGTCGTGTACTTCCAGGTCACCAACCCGCAGGCCGCGGTGTACGAGATCAGCAACTACATCGTCGGTGTCGAGCAGTTGACCACCACCACGCTGCGCAACGTCGTCGGCGGGATGACGCTGGAGGAGACGCTCACCTCCCGTGACTCCATCAACGGGCAGCTGCGTGGCGTGCTGGACGAGGCCACCGGCCGGTGGGGTCTGCGCGTGGCCCGGGTCGAACTCAAGAGCATCGATCCGCCGCCGTCGATCCAGGAGTCGATGGAGAAGCAGATGAAGGCGGACCGCGAGAAGCGGGCCACCATCCTCACCGCCGAGGGGCACCGGGAGTCGGCCATCAAGACGGCGGAGGGCGACAAGCAGTCCCGCATCCTCGCCGCGGAGGGCGCGAAGCAGGCGTCGATCCTCACCGCGGAGGGTGAGCGGCAGTCCCGCATCCTGCGGGCGCAGGGTGACCGGGCCGCGAAGTACCTGCAGGCGCAGGGGCAGGCGAAGGCGATCGAAAAGGTGTTCGCCGCAATCAAATCCGGCAAGCCCACCCCCGAACTCCTCGCCTACCAGTATCTGCAGACGCTGCCGCAGATGGCGCAGGGCGACGCGAACAAGGTGTGGCTGGTGCCCAGCGACTTCGGTGACGCCCTCAAGGGGTTCGCGAAGACCCTCGGCGCGCAGGGGCAGGACGGGGTGTTCCGGTACGAACCGTCCACCACGGAGGAGGATCTGCCCAAGCCCGAGGACGATTCGGAAGAGGTCGCCGACTGGTTCGAGACCAAGTCCGACCCGGCCATCGCGCAGGCCGTCCGCGCCGCCGAGGTCGAGGCACGTCGTCCAGTTGACGGTCCGGGACCGCTCGCGAACCCCGGTGGCGCCGACGAGCATCCGCCGCTGGATCCGGGGGGAGCGCCCGGGCAGCTGCCGCCGCCCGTCACCCCGCCGGGACAGTAGCGGCGTACCGGCGCAGCACCGGCCGGAGCACACGGAAGAGTTGTTTGGGTGTGTGCTCGAGGTAGAAGTGATCGCCCGTCATGATGCGCACCTCGCGCAGCTCGGTGGTGTGCCGATCCCAGGCGCGGAGATCCCGCTCGCCGACCAGCGGATCGGCGTCCGCGCCGAGCACGTGCGTCGAACAGGGAAGCGGCGGGTCTGCGGGATCGCGGTACCCGGTGCAGAGGCGCAGATCGTCGCGCAGTGCGGGGAGGCAGTGGTCCCGCCATGCCGGCCGGGCCGGGAGGTCGGCGGGCAGACCGCCCGTGGCGCGCAGCAACTCGATCAGGGCCGGGTCGTCCAGGTCGTCGACCGGCGGCAGCGGCGAGGGCAGGTGCGGCGCCGAGTACGCGGACAGCAGCAGCGCCCGCGGGAGCGGGCGCCCGGCCGCGCGCCGGCGACACGCGAGCCGGTACGCCACCAGCGCACCCATGCTGTGCCCGAAGAAGACGTGCGGCTGCGTGAGCGGTTCGGCGAGTTCGGACTCGAGTGCGGTGACGAGGGACTCGACGTCGGTGAATCCGGCCTCGCCGGCACGGCTCTCCCGGCCGGGCACGTGCACGGGCCACACCGACACGTGCGGGCTCAGGGCGCGGTGCCAGTGCCGGTACGTCGAGGGTCCGCCGCCGGCGTGGGGGAAGCAGAACAGCAGGAGGGGGCCGGGCACGGCGCTACGCGGCCGCGACGAGCGTGGCGAGTTCGTCGGCGAGAGCTGCCACCGTGGACCGGATCTGGTCCTCGGTGTGGCACGAGGTGACGAAGAAGCGCAGCCGCGCGAGGTCTTCCGGCACGGCCGGGTAGAGGATGGGGTTCACGTTGATGCCGCGCCGGAGCAGTGCGTTGGACAGCGCGAGGGTGCGGAGTGAATCCCCGACGATGCACGGGATGACCGGGGTGTCCTTCGAGTCCCCGGTGTCGATTCCGGCGTCCGTGGCGAGCTGCAGGAAGAGCCGGGAGTTGCGCCGCAACCGGTCCAGTGCCTCGGGTTCGGCGCGCATCTGCCGGATCGCGGCCAGGGACGCCGCGGCATTCATCGGCGTGATCCCGACGCTGTAGACGAAGCCGGGCGTCGTGTACTTCAGGAAGCGGATGAGCTCGGCGCTGCCCGCGACGTAGCCGCCGCAACCGGCCAGGGCCTTCGACATCGTGCCGGACCACAGCTCCACGTCGTCGCGGTCGACGTCGAAGTGCTCGCCGATGCCCCCGCCGGTGGCGCCGAGCACCCCGATGCTGTGCGCCTCGTCGATCATCATCAGCGCCCGATGCTTCTTCTTCACCGCGATCATCGCGGGCAGGTCGGGGATGTCGCCGTCCTGGCTGTAGACGCCCTCGATGACGATGAGGACCCGCCGGTACTGCGATCGGATCGCGGTGAGGAGGGCGTCCAGCGCGGCGTGGTCGTTGTGCGGGAAGGGACGCCGGGTGGCGCCGGACAGGGCGCAGCCCTGCAGGATGCTGTCGTGCGCGAGGCTGTCGTGGATGACCAGGTCGCCCTCCCCGAGGAGATGACCGATGACCGTGACGTTGGTGGCGTGTCCGCTGACGAGGGCGATCGCGTCCTCGGTGCCGAGCAGGCCGGCCAGTTCGGCCTCGAGTTCCTGGTGTACCGGTTTCTCCCCGGACAGCAGCCGACTGGCCGAGCAGGAACTGCCGTAGCGGGCGACCGCGTCCTGCACGGCCGAGACGACGGCGGGGTGCCCGGACATGCCGAGGTAGTTGTAGCTGGAGAAGTTGACGACCTCCGCGCCCCCGATCGTCGACGTGTCCCGGGTGACGCCGTCGTTGACGAGGAAGTACGGGTTGGTGACCCCGAGCCCCTCGGCGGAGGTCAGCCGTGCGGCGAGCGCCTGAACCTCCGGGAACTCCGCGATGCGGAACTCGGGTGCCACCGTCCGTTCCGGTTCCGGGACAGCCGTCACCGTGCGACGCGACCCGGGTGCGTGGTGCGCGGTCACGTGCTCGATCACATCGCCGAGAGTGCGGCTCGGTGAGAACCAGTGCGGTTCGACGACGAGACCGGGGAATGCGCGGCTCACCCCGCCGAACAGGTCGGTGATCATGATCGAGTCGAATCCGAGGTCGCCGACGATCGTCTGCGTCGTCTTCAGTGCGGCCGCGGGGAATCCGCTGACCCGGGCGACTTCCGTGCGCACCCTGGTCGCGACGTCGCCGACCGCTGTCGCGGGACCCGGCCCGGCGTCCGGCGTCGCCGCCGGCGCGGGCGCGGGCGCGGGGAGGGCAACCGTGGGAGCGCCGTTGGCGGCAGCGGCGAGAACGGCGGCCTGTTCCCGGAAGAGCGCGATCAGCTGGTCCATGGTGGTGTCCTCGGGTTCTCGTGTGACGGTGGGCGATGCGGTGACGGTGGCCTGGACCGCGGCGGCGGGTGCGTCCCCGGGTGTCCAGAAGCGGGCGGTGGTGGCGAACTGGTATCCGCTGAGCCGCCGCCGGACCCGTGAGTCCGGTTCGTACAGCGCATCCCACACGGGGTTCAGTCCGTCCCGGTACAGGGCGGCGACGGTGTCGGGGAGTTCGGCTCCGGTCGCGGCGGGACCGGGGCACGGTGCCAGGTGCCGCGCGGGCGAATCGTGATGGGCGCGAGCGACGAGCGGCAACAGGATTCGTGCGGGGCCCACCTCGATCAGGTGGGTCGGATCGCAGGTCAGGGCGGCCGCGGTGGCGTCCGCGAACCGCACGGTCGCCGTGATGTGGTCGGTCCAGTAGGCCGCGTCCATCGGCTCGTCGACGTCGAGCAACCGGCCGCGTGTGGTGGAGAAGATCGGGATCTCGGGCTGTCGGTACGTGCAGCCGGCGGCGACCTCCGCGAACGCGTCCTGTATCGGCGCCATGGCGGGGGAGTGGAAGGCATGCGACACGGTGAGCCGGCGGACGCGGAGTCCGGCCGCGGTCAGTGCGGCGCCGAGGCGTTCGAGTGCGTCGGCCGCCCCCGACAGCACCACGTCCCGCGGCCCGTTCACCGCTGCCAGCGCGGCCGCGGGTTCGCCGGCGAGCAGGTCGGCGACCTCGTCCGGGGTGGCCCGGACCGCGAGCATCGTCCCGCCGGCGGGCAGTTGCTGCATGAGCCGTCCCCGCGCGACGATCAGCCGGCACGCGTCGTCCAGGTCGAACACGCCGGCGTGCGCCGCGGCGGCGTACTCGCCGACGCTGTGACCGACCAGCCACGCCGGTTCGACACCCAGCTCGCCGAGCGTCCGGGCGAGCGCGTATTCGACCGCGAACAGGGCGGGCTGCGCGAACTCGGTCCGGTGGATGTCGTCACCGGCATCGAACAGCATCTCCCGCACCGAGCGGCCCAGATGCGGTGTCATCCGCTCGTCCACGTCGGACAGTGCACGCCGGTAGCCGCCGTGGTGCTCGTGCAGCGCGCGGGACATTCCCGGGTGCTGCGCGCCCTGACCGGTGAAGAACCAGCCGATGCTGACGGGGCGGGCCGCGCCGGACAGCGACGCGCGCAGGTCGTCGTCGGCCGCGACCGCGCGCAGCGCCGCGACGGCCTCGTCCCGGTGGTGTGCGGTGAGCGCGAGGCGGTGGCGCCCGGATGCCTTGACCGTGTTGGTGGTCCAGCACACCCGGCCCAGATCCGCGCCGGGTCGTGCGAGATCGTCGGCCAGGACGGCGGCGGTGCGGGCGAGGCCGTCCGGGTTGTTCGACGACAGGGTGAGCACGCCGCCGCCGGTGCTCGGCGCGGCCGGGGTGGTGGCGGGCGCGGAGGCCAGCAGCATGTGGGCGTTGGTGCCGCCGAGGCCGAAACTGCTGACGGCGCCGTGCGCGTCGTCGTCGGGCAGCGTCATCGGCTCGGACAGGAGTCGGAGGCCGTTGTCCGCCAGGCGGAGTCGCGGGTTCGCGTCCTCCGCGTAGCGGCTGGGGGGTACCACGCGGTGGTGCAGGGACAGGGCCACCTTGATCAGGCCGGCCACGCCGGCCGCCCCCTCCGTGTGGCCGAGATTGCCTTTGATCGATCCGATCGCGCACGGCTGCGGCCGGGTCACCCCGTGGACGTGGCCGAGGGCCTTGACCTCGATCATGTCGCCGAGCACCGTCCCGGTGCCGTGGGCCTCGACGAACGCGACCTGGGCGGGCGTGACACCGGCACGCCGGTAGGCCGTCTCGACGACCTGCTGCTGGGCCCAGCGGTTGGGTGCGGTGATCCCGTTGCTGCGGCCGTCGTTGTTGACGGCGCTGCCCTTGATCACCGCGTAGATCGGCAGGCCCTCGGCCTGCGCGTCCTCGAGCCGGCGCAGCACGAGCACCGCGACACCCTCGGCGCGACCGATGCCGTCCGCCGTCCCGCTGAACGGTTTGCACCGGCCGTCCGGTGCGGACAGCCCGGCCTGGGTGTAGAAGACGTTCACCGTGGGGGTCAGGGTGAGGTTGACGCCCCCGGCGAGGGCCTGATCGCATTCCCCGGACCGCAGCGCCGCGCAGGCGAGATGGACGGCGACGAGGGACGACGAGCAGGCCGTGTCGATCGCCATGCTCGGGCCCTGCAGGTTCAGGTGATAGGACACCCGGTTGGCGGTCATGAAATAGCCGTTGCCGCTGCCGAGTTGGGGGGTGATACGCGAGATGTCACGCATCTGGAGATTCCACTCGTTGGCCATGACGCCCACGTACACGCCGGTGTTCGACCCGGCCTGCGCCCGCGGGTCCAGGGCGGCGTCCTCGAGCGCACGCCACGCCGCCTGCAGCAGCAGCCGCTGTTGTGGGTCCATCGCCGCGGCCTCGCGGGGCGCGATGCCGAAGAATTCGTGGTCGAACGCGTCGGCGTCGGTGAGGAATCCGCCGTTGCGGTTGTTGACCGCGCCGGGACCACCGGCGGCGTCGAAGACGTCGTCCGCGTTCCATCTCGAGGCGGGGACATCGGTGATTCCGTCGCCGCCGCCCATCAGCAGCGCCCACAGCGCGTCGGCGTCGGGTGCCTGCGGGAAGCGGCAGTCGAGGCCGACGACGGCGACGTCGGTCATGAGGCCGTCCGGTACCGGGCTGCGGCCTCGCCGACGACGAAGACGGCCATTTCGGCGATGGTCGGATACTCGAACACCACGGTGGGATCGAGTTCGAGGTCCCAGCGGTCCTCGATCTCGCCGCACAGGCTCACCGCGGACACCGATTCGATTCCCAGTTCGGCGAGGGGCAGGTGGGGGTCGACCTCGCGCACCGGTTGTTCGGTGTGGAAGGCCACCCTGCCGGCGAGCCAGTCGATGACGGGTGCGTGGTCGCGCGGGGTGCTCTGTTCGGGGATACGCATGGGTGTTCTCTCCTGGTCGGTGATCGGGGGTCAGGCGGGTGCTGCGACGGCGGTGGTCCGGAGGCGTTGCACCGCCGGGTCGATCTCCTCGTGCAGCACCGCGTCGACGCGGGACTGCAGGAACGACGCGCGCATCGATCTGCGCTGGACCTTCCCGCTCGTGGTGCGGTGCACCCCGTGCCGGTCGACGAGCACCACACTCGGGGCGTGGACGTCGAAGTCGCGGGAGACGGCGAGCCGGATCCGGCGTGCGAGGCCGGGCAGCGTCAGGTCGTCGATCAGCGCGGTCTTGACCTCGTGGATCACCAGCAGCCGCTCGTGCTGCCCGGTATCCATCGACAGCACCACCCCGGTGGCACCGGTGAGCGCCGGGTGCAGGTCCCGGACGGCCTCCTCGATGTCCTGCGGGTACAGGTTGCGGCCGTTGACGATCAGCAGGTCCTTCAGGCGGCCGGTGACGTAGAGGTGACCGTCGTCGTCGGTCACCCCGAGGTCACCGGTGCGCAGGTACGGTCCGTCGCCGGCGAGGGTGGCGCGGAACTTCTGCTCGGTCTCGTCCGGCCGGTTCCAGTAACCGGCGGCGACGCTGCCACCGGAGATCCAGATCTCCCCGACCCGGCCGTGCGGCAGCTCCCGGCCGGTGTGCGGGTCGACGATGCGGATGTCGCACCCGAACGGCCGGCCGCTGCCGACCAGCCGGACACCGCCGACCCGCGGGGTGAGCTCGTGGCGCTCCAGCGCGGCGGCGTCGACGTCGAGATACCTTGGGGCGCAGCCCACCTCGCTCGCGGTGGCGAGCAGGGTCACCTCGGCCATCCCGTACGCGGTCAGGAACGCGCCCGCCGGGAAGCCGAAGGGTGCGAGCCGGTCGGTGACGGCGTCGAGGGTGCGTGGCCGGATGGGTTCGGCCCCGTTCAGCGCGACCCGCACCGAGGAGAGATCCAGCCCGGCCAGTTGGTCGTCGGAGATCCGGCGGGCGACGAGGTCGTACGCGAAGTTCGGGCCGAGGGTCATGTCGGCGCGGTACCGGTCGATCAGCTGCAGCCATCGCACCGGGCGCTTGAGGAAGGCCATCGGCGACATGAACACGAGATTGCCGCCGACGTAGAGCGGCAGCAGCAGCATCCCGATCAGCCCCATGTCGTGGAAGTGCGGGAGCCAGCCGGCGCCGGTCAAAGTGTCGTCCGCACCGTTGGCGAGGGTCATGGCCGCGGCGTTGTGCAGCAGGTTCCCGTGGGTCACCATCACGCCCTTCGGCTCACTGGTGGAACCGGAGGTGTACTGGAGGAACGCCAGGGTGTCGCCGTGCAGGTCCGGGAGCCGCCAGTCGTCGGGATCACCCGGTTCGGTGGTGTCGGTGGCGGCGACGGAGACCGTGGCGGCGAGCCCGGAGTCGCGGATCCAGGTGTCGAGCGGCTCGGCGACCGCGGCGGTGGTGAGGACGAGGCGCACGTCGGCGTCATCGAACATCGTGGCGACGCGCTGCATGCTGCGCGCGTCGTGCGGGACGGGCGCGGGGACGGCGACCACCCCGGCGTAGAGGCACCCGAGAAACGCGCGGAGGAAGTCGATTCCGTCGACGTACAGCAGCATCACCGGATGTTCGGCCTCGGGCCGGGTCGACAGCCACACCGCCAGTGCGCGGGCGTCGCGATCCAGGTCGCGGTAGGTCACTTCCTCGGCGACGAGTTCCCGGCCGACCTCACGGTGGTAGGTGTAAGACCGGTCGTCGCCGTAGACGGCGACCTGGGCGCGGACGTGGGACACGAAATCGGTAGGCACGAAACTTTTCTCCCTCGATGCGGACGAGTACGACTCTCGTCCGCGTCGAGGAGGGATCCCACCACCCCGAGGGCTGGTTCTGCGCACCCCTGGGGTGACGGTCCTGCACCGGTGGATGCCGCCGGGAACGGCTTACGTGATGAGGGCGCGTCCCGTCCCGCACACCGCGATCGCCCAGAGCACGCTGGTGAACGTGCCGATGATGAATTGTTCCGACGCGTGCGGTTCGCGCAGTTCGGGGTAGCGGGCCAGTCCCTTGACCGCCAGGACGACGGCGATGCCCTCCGGCCAGGCCGCGAGGATCGCCACCGCGACGGCGGCACGCTCGAGGAGTCCGATGATCCGTCCTCCGCGCAGCGGCCCGGCGTCCGGCCGCGGGTCGGAACCGGCGTCGGGCTGGCGGCGCGCGATCCGGAACGCGGCGAGCACGAGGGGCGCCCCGCCGGTGGCGGCGGCCGCGACGCACAGGACGAGGGTCGCGGCGAGCGCGAAGCCCGTGACCGGGGTGGTGGCGGAGGCGGCGAGCGCGGCGACGGCCAGGGCGAGCGCGACCACGATCGGTGCCGCCCACTGCGACATCCAGCGGGGGCTGCGGGGCGCCGCGAGGGCAAGCGGTGCGACGGCGGCGACGCCGAGGGCGATGAGTGCGAGGGTCGTCACGTGTCCGCCTTGCGTAGGAGTCGTTCGGCCAGTCGTCGTCCGGCGGTCTCGACGTGCCAGCCGGCGGTGGAGAGTCGTTGGGAGACCGCCTGCTTGCTGATGCCCAGCGCGCGGGCCGCCTCGGTCTGGGTGGAGCCGTGCCGCATCTGTTCGACGGCCTCGCGGCCCTCCTCGGTGCGGCGCGCGACGAGGATCGCGACGAGGGTGAGGGCGGTGTCGGCGTCGGCGGCGCCGTCGGGGTCGGAGCCTTCGACGGCCACCCGGCCGGGGGCGTTCTTGGCGCGGTCGACGGCGACCCGTGCGGATTCGAACGCGGGGCCGCGCCCGGCCCGGGTCTCGGCGGGGAGGGGTTCTTCGACGGGGCCGGCGCCGATGCCGATGCTCCAGTGTTCGCGTCCGACGAGGTCGAGTGCGAGGTCGACGACGGTGGCCGGGTCCGCGACCACGGCCTGGACCTCGTCGCCGGCGGTCCGCTGGAACGGGCGGACGAGGTCGCGGTGCGCGAATTCGGTGAGGAGTTGCGCGACGCGGTCGACGTCGCGGCGGCTTCCGCGCTGGTCGACCGTCAACACGAACATGGGTCAAGGTTAGAAACTGGATACCACGATGTCAAGACTCAAAGCTTGACTTTCCTGGTTCAAGGCTGCGCGATTGACTCGTCCTCGGCGGGGCGGTCCACGGCCCCGTCCGGCATCGCGTCGCCTGAACCGTCCAGCGGCCGCCGGGAATCGACCACCAGCCCGGCGATTCCGACGACGATGCACACCGCGGACAGCATGAGAAGGCCCGGCTTCGTCTCCCCGGTGAGGGCGTCGCCGAGAACGACGATGCCGACGGTCCCCGGCAGCACACCGACCACGGTGGCCAGCACGTACGGGACCAACCGGATCGAGGACACCCCGGCGCAGTAGTTCACCACCGAGAACGGGACGAACGCGATCAGGCGCAGCGACCCGACGGCGAGCCAACCGCGCCGGGCGATCCGCTCGTCCACCCGGCGGATCGTCGGATTGGAGATCCGCTGCCACACCACGTCCCGGCCGACGGCGCGCACCAGGTAGAGGGCGAGTACGGCACTGACCGTCGACGCCAGCACCGCGATCGCGATGCCCAGCCACGCACCGAACAGCAGGCCGGCACTCAGCGTGAACACCGTGCGGGGGAACGGGAACACCGTCACCACCGCGTGCACGGCGAAGAAGACGAGCGGAAAAGCCGGCCCGACGGATCGCGCCCATTCCCGCACCTGCAGCACGGACGGGTGCGGGGCCAGCAGCGCCACGACGACCAGCGCGACTGCCAGTACTGCGACGCCGATCACCCTGCGGTCCCCGAGGCGTCTCTTCACAGGGCACCAGGCTACCCGGGTGACCGGTGCGGGGCGCCGCGAGCGGCGGGTCAGGACGGGCGGCGGCGACCCGTCACGGTCGCCTCGACGCAGATCCGCCCGCCCGACGTCCCGGCCACCCGGGCCACCGCCACCGAGCGGCCCGCCCTGACCACGTCCGCGGTGAACGTCGTGTCGCGGTCGAGAGGAATCGGGCGGAAGTAGTTGATCCGCGCGGACGCCGTGTCCGTGTCCGCGCCGGCCCGGCTCAGGGCCGCGTTCGCCGCGAGGTCCATCGCGCATGCCTGGACGCCGCCGTGCATGAACCCGAGTTTGTTCGCGATCAGCGGGTTGGCCGGCACCACGACCCGCACGTCGGGTCCGTCCTCGATCCGCCCGCCGATCCAGTCGAGCGGCGCGACCCCCGGTTCCGGGAAGTCGGGCAGGGCCGACCCGGCCGCCGCCGGTGCCGGCAGGTCCACGAAGTTGCCCCACAGGGTGCCGGTGGCGATGAGGGTGCCCGCCGAGTCGTGGACGCGGGCGGTCGAGGTGCCGCCGTCGGCGGTGAGCGCGAGGAGCCGGCTCTCCGCCCGCAGCGTCGGCCCCTGCCACCGCCGGGGTGTGAGGACGTCCACCGACAATTCGGCCGTGACCAGGCCGTCGCGTGCTCCGCGCCGGTCCCACACGGTGAATCCGAGGAGATCGTCGAGCAGCACGGCGAGGACGCCGCCGTAGGGGGTGCGGGCGGTGTTCGAGGCGAGCGCACCGATGTCCATGCTCATACGATTGAGTGGTTCGCCGCGGTCGTCGACGTCCCGGGTCGGCGCGCCGAGACCGAACAACCGCTGCGTGGCGGTGCGATCGGTGACCACCGGTTCCTGCGCAATGCTCATGACCTGAGGTTATGCATCGTGTGGTGATCCTCACGATAGGGGTCGCCGAACTGCGGCTAGCATCACAGTCACACAATGTATTGATCGATCGCTCATCAGGGAGAGGAAGCCGACACCGTGTCATTAGCTTCAGAAGCCGAGGAAGCTGCGCGGGCGTACGCCGACTGGCAGCACTCCGTGGCCGGAGTCCTCGCGAAGTCGCGTCGGATCGACGCCGCGGAACTCGGTCCGGAACCCCAGAAGCTCCTCGAGACCGTGACCTACGACGGTGTCACCGTCGCGCCGCTGTACAGCCCGCGCGACGAGCGTCCGGAGCAGCCCCTGCCCGGCACCTTCCCCTACGTGCGCGGCGCGGACGCCACCCGGGACGTGAACGCGGGCTGGCTGGTCAGCGCCCGCTTCGGCGAGGGCGCGGACGCGTCGGACGTCAACCGCGCCGTCCTCGACTCCCTGGAGAACGGTGTCAGCGCGCTGTGGCTCGCCGTCGGCGGCGCCGACCTTCCGGTCCGGTCGCTGGAGACGGCGCTCGACGGGGTGCTCCTCGACCTGGCACCGCTCACCCTCGACGCCGGAACGGACGCACCGCTCGCGGCGCAGGCACTGTTCGCGCTGCTCGACGCGCGTGCCGCCGCTGGGGACGGGGTCACCGACCGCACCGCGGTCCGCGTCGACCTCGGGACCGCCCCGCTCACGAGCGCGTTCTCCGGTGCCGCCGACGTGGCACTCGGCGACGCGGTGGCCCTCGCGGCCGAGGCCGCGGCGCGCTCGGAGAGTGTGCGGGCAATCGCCGTGGACGGCACCGCATTTCACAACGCCGGCGCGTCCGACGCCGAGGAACTCGGCGCGGCGATCGCGGCGGGCCTCGAATACCTGCGGGCGCTCACCGAGAGCGGCCTGACCATCGGGCAGGCGCTCGGGCAGCTCGGCTTCCGGTTCTCGGCCACCGACGACCAGTTCCAGACCATCGCCAAGTTCCGGGCGGCGCGGCTGGTGTGGGCGCGGATCGCCCAGGTCTGCGGCGCGTCCGACTTCGGCGGCGCCCCCCAGCACGCGGTCACCTCGGCCGCGATGATGGCGCAACGCGATCCGTGGGTGAACATGCTCCGCACGACGCTCGCCGCGTTCGGTGCCGGCGTCGGCGGCGCGGACGCCGTCACGGTGCTGCCGTTCGACGCCGCACTGCCCGCCGGGGCGCTGGGTGTGTCGAAGACCTTCGCCGCCCGCATCGCCCGCAACACCCAACTGCTGCTGCTCGAGGAATCGCACCTCGGCCGGGTGCTCGACCCGGCGTCCGGGTCGTGGTACGTCGAGGACCTCACCCAGCAGGTGGCGGCCAAGGCGTGGGAGTTCTTCCAGCAGATCGAGGCGGCAGGCGGCTACCTCGCCGCGCTCGACGCCGGCCTGATCTCCGAACGCATCGCGGCCACCCGCGCCCAGCGTGAGTCGGACATCGCGCACCGCAAGACCACCGTCACCGGGGTCAACGAGTTCCCGAACCTCGCGGAAGCACCGCTGCCCGCGGGCGCCGCCGAGACCGGCAGCGTCGCCCGGTACGCCGCCGCGTTCGAGGCGTTGCGGGACTGCTCCGACGCCTACCTGGCGGCGCACGGTGCGCGACCCGCCGTGTTCCTGGCCCCGCTCGGCCCCGTCGCCGAGCACAACGTGCGGACCACGTTCGCCGCGAACCTGCTGGCGTCGGGCGGCATCGAGGCCCGCAACCCCGGTCCGCTCGCGGTCGGTGACGGCAGCATCGCCGCCGCCGCGAAGGACTCCGGCGCCGGTATCGCGGTGATCTGCGGTACCGATAAGCGGTACGCCGCCGAAGCCACCGCCGCGGTGGAGGAACTGCGCGCGGCCGGTGTCGGCACCGTGCTGCTCGCCGGCCCGGAGAAGGTCGTCGCCGACGCGGACAGCTCCGCCCGGCCCGACGGATTCGTCACCGCCCGTATCGACGCAGTCTCGGTCCTGTCCGGCCTGCTCGACACCATCGAGAGCTCGAGCGACTCCTCGGGCGACACAGGGAGCAAGAAGTGACTACTCGCGAGGTCAAGCACGCGATCGGCAGCTTCGCCGAAGTGCCACTGGAAGATCCGCAGTTTCCGCAGCCGTCCGCCCCCACGCCGGAGCAGACGGAGGAGCTGATCGCGGCCGCCGCGGCCGCGAACCACTACAGCCCGGAACAGGTGGTGTGGTCCACCCCCGAGGGCATCGACGTCAAACCGGTGTTCACCAAGGCCGACCGCGACGCCGCCGAGGCCGAGGGCTACCCGGTGGGCAGTTTCCCGGGCGCCGCACCGTTCCTGCGCGGCCCGTACCCCACCATGTACGTGAACCAGCCGTGGACGATCCGGCAGTACGCGGGCTTCTCCACCGCCGCCGAATCCAACGCCTTCTACCGCCGCAACCTCGCGGCCGGGCAGAAGGGTCTGTCGGTGGCGTTCGACCTGGCGACGCACCGCGGCTACGACTCCGACCATCCGCGGGTGCAGGGTGACGTGGGCATGGCCGGGGTGGCGATCGACTCGATCCTGGACATGCGTCAGCTGTTCGACCACATCCCGCTCGACAGCGTCAGCGTGTCGATGACCATGAACGGTGCGGTGCTGCCGATCCTGGCGCTGTACGTTGTGGCCGCCGAGGAGCAGGGTGTCGCCCCGGAGCAGCTGGCCGGAACCATTCAGAACGACATTCTGAAGGAGTTCATGGTCCGCAACACCTACATCTATCCGCCGAAGCCGTCGATGCGGATCATCTCCGACATCTTCGCGTATACCAGCGCGAAGATGCCGAAGTTCAACTCGATCTCCATCTCCGGGTACCACATCCAGGAGGCCGGGGCCACCGCCGACCTGGAGCTGGCGTACACCCTCGCGGACGGTGTGGAGTACATCCGCGCCGGCCTCGACGCCGGCATGGAGATCGACAAGTTCGCGCCCCGGTTGTCGTTCTTCTGGGCGATCGGCATGAACTTCTTCATGGAGGTCGCGAAGCTGCGGGCGGGTCGCCTGCTGTGGAGTGAACTGGTCGCGAAGTTCGAGCCGAAGTCCGCGAAATCGTTGTCGCTGCGCACCCACTCGCAGACGTCGGGCTGGTCGCTGACCGCGCAGGACGTCTACAACAACGTGGCCCGCACGTGCGTCGAGGCGATGGCGGCGACGCAGGGGCACACCCAGTCGCTGCACACCAACGCGCTCGACGAGGCCCTCGCCCTGCCGACGGACTTCTCCGCCCGCATCGCCCGCAACACCCAGCTGCTGCTGCAGCAGGAGTCGGGGACCGTCCGTCCCATCGACCCCTGGGGCGGATCGCACTACGTCGAGTGGCTCACCCACCAGCTGGCCAACCGGGCCCGCGCGCACATCGCCGAGGTCGAAGAGGCCGGCGGCATGGCGCAGGCGATCAGCGAGGGCATCCCGAAGCTGCGCATCGAGGAGGCCGCGGCCCGCACGCAGGCCCGCATCGACTCCGGCAGGCAGCCGCTGGTCGGCGTCAACAAGTACGTGCCGGACGAGGCCGACGAGATCGAGGTCCTCAAGGTCGAGAACTCGCGGGTCCGCAAGGAGCAGCTCGAGAAGCTGGACCGGCTGCGCGCCGACCGCGACTCGGACGCCGTCGAGGCGGCGCTCGCCGAGTTGAGCCGCGCCGCGGCCACCACCGAGGCCGGGGCGAGCGAAGCGACAGGTCATGTCTCGATGGAGAACAACCTGCTGGCCCTGGCGATCGACGCGGCCCGCGCGAAGGCGACGGTCGGGGAGATCTCCGAGGCGCTCGAGAAGGTGTACGGGCGTCACCAGGCCGAGATCCGGACCATCAGCGGGGTGTACCGGGACGAGGCCGGAAAGGTCGACAACATCAGCAAGGCAACGGAACTCGTCGAGAAGTTCGCGGAGGAGGAGGGTCGGCGTCCCCGTGTCCTCATCGCCAAGATGGGGCAGGACGGCCACGACCGCGGGCAGAAGGTGATCGCCACGGCCTTCGCGGACATCGGATTCGACGTGGACGTGGGACCGCTGTTCCAGACCCCGGAAGAGGTCGCCAACCAGGCGGCCGACAACGACGTCCACGTCGTCGGTGTGTCGTCGTTGGCTGCAGGCCACCTCACGCTGGTGCCTGCGCTCCGGGAAGCCCTCGCGGCGGTGGGACGTCCCGACATCATGATCGTGGTCGGCGGCGTCATCCCGCCCGGCGACTTCGCCGAACTGTACGAGGCGGGTGCCGCCGCGATCTTCCCGCCCGGGACGGTCATCGCGGACGCAGCCAGCGGTCTGCTCGAGAAGCTGGCCGCGCAGCTCGGCCACGACCTGACGGGCACCCCGGAATAGCATGGGGCGCCCTCCAGTCGACATCGATGCCCTCGCCCAGGCCGTGCGCGCCAATCAGCGCGCCGGCCTGGCGAAGGCCATCACCCTGGTCGAGTCCACCCGGACCGATCACCGTGAGGCGGCGCAGCGGCTGCTGCTCGAGTTGCTGCCGGAGTCGGGGAAGGCACACCGGGTGGGTATCACCGGTGTGCCCGGCGTCGGGAAGTCCACGTTCATCGACGCGCTCGGGATGCACCTGATCGGCAAGGGGCACCGGGTGGCGGTCCTGGCCGTCGACCCGTCGTCGACGCGCACGGGCGGGTCGATCCTCGGTGACAAGACGCGGATGGCGCGACTGACCGTCGAGAAGGACGCCTACATCCGGCCGTCGCCGACGTCGGGCACCCTCGGCGGGGTCGCGAAGGCGACCCGCGAGACGATCGTGCTGCTCGAGGCCGCCGGATTCGACGTGATCCTCGTCGAGACGGTGGGTGTCGGGCAGTCCGAGGTGACGGTCGCGAACATGGTGGACTGCTTCTGCTTCCTCACCCTGGCCCGCACCGGCGACCAGTTGCAGGGCATCAAGAAGGGTGTCCTCGAACTCGCCGACCTCGTCGCCGTGAACAAGGCGGACGGCAAGCACGAGCGGGAGGCGAAGGGCGCCGCCCGGGAACTCGCGGGTGCGCTGCGGCTGATCTACCCGCACGACGCCGTCTGGACGCCGCCGGTGATCACGATGAGCGGCCTCGAGGGCGTCGGTCTCGAGGACTTCTGGGACACCGTCTGCCGGCATCGTGAGGTGCTGACCGCGGCCGGGCAGTTCGAGGAGAACCGGCGCCGCCAGCAGGTGGACTGGACGTGGACGATGGTCCACGATCAGCTGCTGCGACGGCTCGCGTCCAACACCCGGGTCAAGGCGATCCGCGGCGAGGTCGAACAGCGGGTGCGGGACGGTTCCCTGACGGCGGCGCTGGCCGCCGCCGAGATCCTCGACGCGTTCGACGGCCCGGACGCGTCAGCCGACTGATTTCGCGAAGCGCCCGACCCGGTCGACGAGATCGTCGAAGAACGCGGCCGGGTCGGTGCGCACCGCGATGTCGACGTTGGGTTCCCGGTTCCAGTGCCCCACCCAGTCGGCGACCGTGGTGCCCCGGGTGAGCCGGCCGTGCAGTTCGACGTCGACGGTGGCCGGACGGGTCCTTGTGATCGCCGGGTTCAACGCCACCGCCGCCGCGAACGGGTCGTGCATGTGCGCCAGGAAACCCTGGTCGTGGGTGCGGTGAAAGTCCATGTAGAAGCGGATGGCGTCGGACAGGTGCCGGATCACCGGGTTGGACGCGGTCGAGCGCACCTGCGGCCCGTCGTCGGGGGAGATGATCTCGGCGGGTGTGCTGCCCGCCGCCTCCGCCAGCCGCCGGACGTGGTCCGGTGTCATCTCGATCGTTTCGGTGACGTCCAGCCCGCACAGGATCGGGCGCCTGCCCGCCGGCAGCCCGGAGAACGCGTCGAACACCTCCTTGGCGGCCTCCGGATCCACCGACACGTTCCATTCGCTGGTGGGGGTGGTGTTGCCGGGGTGGTTGAACGCCCCGCCCATCACGACCAGGCGCCGCAGCAACCGGGGCAGCGCGGGTTCCTCGCGGATCGCGAGGGCCAGGTTCGTCAGCGGCCCCGTCACCAGCCCGGTCAGCTCGCCGGGGTGGGCGCGGACCAGGTCGACCCACAGGGCGGTGGCGTCCCGCTCCGACAGCGACCGCCCGGACGGGGGGAGGACGGCGTACCCGATGCCCTGGGGCCCGTGCGTGTCCTCGGTGGTGCGCAGCGGGCAGTCCAGCGGCACCCGGGCGCCGAGCGCCACCTCGATGTCGGGTGCGCCGCACAGGGCGAGCCAGTTCAGGTTGTTCGCCGCGACCTGCTCGACGGGCACGTTGCCGGCGGTGCTGGCGATGCCGGCGATCTCGGCCTCCGGGCTGGCCAGCAGGTACAGCAGGGCGAGGGAGTCGTCGATGCCGGTGTCGACGTCCACGATCAGCCGGTGGGCCGGGGCGCTCATGCGACGCGCACCGCGGGACGGTGCCGGACCGGGAAGTTGACCGACCGGGCGATGAAACACTTCTCGTGTGCGCGGGTGTGCAGCTGTTCGGCGCGCGCGGCCATCGACCCGTCGGCGACGGTCACGACGGGCGCCAGCACGACCTCGGTGAATTCGCCTGCACCGCCAGGGTGTTCGGACATGGTCCCGGTCGGCTCGTCGCGGTAGTCGACGACGACCACGCCGGCCGCGGCGGACAGGCCCAGATACCAGAGCATGTGGCACTGCGACAGCGACGCGACCAGCAACTCCTCGGGGTTCCACCGCGTCGGGTCGCCGAGGAACGACGGGTCGGAGCTGCCCTGCATGTCGGGTTTGCCGGGCGCCGACACCACGTGGTCCCGGTCGTAGCCGTCCGGTCGGGTGGTGCCGTCTCCGCGGTTCCCGGTCCAGGTGACCGTCAGCGTGTAGTCGTGTGTGCTCACCCGACCATTCTTCACGGCTGCGCGATGAGTTTCGCCGGCGGGCACGGTCTGCCTACGTAGGGCACGACACGGCGACCGGAGGAGACGGACATGACACGGAACACGGCACCGGACTGGGTCGCAGGGGAGCGGCGCGACCTGGCGTCGATGCTGGCGGGACTGACGCCGGAGCAATGGGACGCGCCGTCGCTGTGCACGGGGTGGCGCAGCCGGGAGGTGATCGCGCACATCACCATGCCGTACCGCCTGTCGACGCCGCGGATCCTGCTGAAGATGGTGAAGGCGCGCGGCAACTTCAACCGGATGTCGGACACGCAGGCCCGCGAGGACGCACGGACCCTGACCGCCGACGCGCTGCTGCACACGCTGGAGGAGAACGTCGCGCACCCGTGGAAGCCGCCGGGCGGCGGCTTCGAGGGGGCACTGTCCCACGACGTCATCCACGGTCTCGACGTGTCGGTGGCGCTCGGCCTGGGCAGGCGGGTCCCGGACGACCGCCTCGACCGGGTCCTCGGCGGCGTCGGCCCGAAGCACGTCAAGTACTTCGGCACCGACCTGACGGGAGTGCAGCTGACCGCGGACGATCACCCCTGGACCTTCGGTGCGGGTGCGCCGCTGCGCGGTTCCGCCCAGGACCTGCTCCTCGTGCTGTGCGGTCGCCGGTTGCCGCCGGGACATCTGAGCGGGGAACCGAGCGCACGGTTCACGGCGATGGGCTGACCCCGGACCAGGAGGGGGCGTCGCCGCCCCAGGGCCGGGCCGGGAACGGGTAGTCGTCGAATTCGGCCAGGGCGGGACGGGCGGTCACCAGGTCGCCGTGCGCGGTGAGGCACCGGGGCCCGGGCACCGCGGGCGGCAGCGGGTCCTCGGATCGGCCGTCCGCGGTCAGCAGCCACGCGCCGGTACGGGCGAGGGACACGTCGACCGAGCGGCCGCGTCCATCGACGTGCGTCGCGGCGAGGGCGTCGACGACGCCGGCGGCGAGCAGATAACCGGTGGCGTGATCGAGTGCCTGCGCGGGCAGCGCGCCCGGGGTGTTATCGCCGCCCTCGATCGTCGCGATCCCCGACGCCGCCTGGACGATGCTGTCGAAGCCGCGGCGGTCCGCCCACGGTCCGGAGCCGCCCCACGCGCACACCCGTCCCCGCACCAGATGGTCGGGGGCGTCGTCGAGCAGCCCGTCCAGCGCGCCCGGACGGTACCCGGTGACGACGACATCGGCCTCGGCGAGCAGGCTGTGCCACACAAGCTTGCCGTCCGCGGACCGCACATCGAGCAGCGCGGTCCGCTTGCCCTGCCCGGTGTCGAGGTGCTGCACGACGATCTCGGGAATCGACGGCGGATCGATCCGCAGCACGTCGGCGCCGAGCAGCGCCAGCGTGCGGGTGGCGACGGGGCCGGCGATCACCCGGGTCAGGTCGAGGACCTTCACCCCCGCCAACGGCCCCCGGTCGGGTTCCCGGTGAGAGCGGTGCTGTGTTCGCGGACGGCAGCTCTCGGCGTGCACGACGGTGGACACGAGGTCGCCGGACGCCGCGGCCGCACCCTGCGCGCTCGCCGCCCACTCCGCCGCGGTCCGCACGCGCACGGCGACGGCCTGCGCCACGGCGGCACGGTCCTCGACGTCGGCGGCGGTCAGGCGCCCGATCCGGGCGGCCACCGCGTCGCGGCCGGCGTCGTCCGAGAGGTCGAGTGCCGCCAGCAGTCTCGTGCGGTGATGCGGGTAGTTGGCGTGGGTCCGCACCCAGCCGTCCGACGCCGCAAAAAACCCCGACAGCTCCGCGAAACCGGACACCGGGGCCCCCGAGACCCGCAGCAGCCGGTCGCTCGCGAACGAGGCGGCGATCCGCTCGGGATCGAGCCGCCGCGACCGGGGGTCACGGCCGTGCGCGCTGTCGAACCGGTCGACGGCGCCGGTGAGCGCCGCCACCGAACCCGCCGCCAACGAGAGCACGGGGAGGCGGGCCGCCAGGTAGTCGCCGGGGTCGCCGTAGTCGATCACGGTGGGGATCATCCGGGCACCGGCACCGTCATGTCCGCGCCGTCGATGGTGGCGGCCGGCAGTGCGGTCTGCGTGACGATCTCGGCACAGTCGCGGTCGTAACCCGTGAGAGTCATGGGCTCACGGTAGCGAGCAACCGGTTGCACCGGTCGCGCAACGCGGCACGAAGCGGTGCGGCGCGGTCGGCCAGCGCCGACTGCTCCCGGACGTACTCGGCGCGGCCGTGCGGGGTCTCGATCGGGATCGGGGTGTACCCGTAGGCGGTGAGGTCGTACGGGCTGGCCCGCATGTCGAGTTCCCGTGCGGCGAGCGCCAGCTCGAAGCAGTCGACGGTCAGGTCCGAGTCGATCATCGGCGCCAGCTTGTAGCAGAACTTGTACAAATCCATGGACGCGTGCAGGCACCCGGGCTGTTCCCGCCCGAGCTGGTCGTCGCGGGTCAACGGCTCACTGTTCCGCGGTTCGGCGGCGGGGGTGAAGAACCGAAACGCGTCGTAATGGGTGCACCGCAGGTTCAGCGACTCCACGACGGAGTCGGTGCCGCCCGGCCCGAGCCGCAGCGGGACGCTGCCGTGCCGAACCTCGTCCGATCGGTAGACCATCGCCCACTCGTGCAGCCCGAAGCAGGCCAGGTGGGTGGGACGCCCGGCGGTCGCCTCCATCAGTCGTGCGGTGAAGGCGACCGTGTCCGAGCGGCGCTGCAGGAATTCCGGGTCGACGGTGACGCCGGCGTCGGTGCGGTGATACCCGCGGAGTTCGGCGTACTCCTGCCCGCCGGCGAGGACCGTTCCCCACCCGGGGTGCCAGCGCAGCAGCTGATTCGGCCGATAGCTGTAATAGGTGAAGAGGAAGTCGATCACCGGGTGGGTCTCGCCGCGTTCCCGGCGCTCCAGGTGCGGTCCGATCAGCGCGGACACCCTCGCCCGGTGCCGGTCGCGGCGAGGGATCCACTCCGACGCATCCAGAACGTCCATCCGATCAGCTCGTTCGCTGTCCCGGATTGACGCCGTTGACGCGGTGGGTGCCGTCGCGGACGGTGCCCACGTATTCCTCGACGAGGTCCTCGAGGGCGACGATGCCGACGATCTGCCCGGACGCGTCCGCCGCCGCCCCCAGGTGCGAGCTGGCGCGCCGCAGACTCGCCAGGGCCTCCGCGAGCGGGGTGGTCGTCGACATGCACGGCAGCGGACGGATGTCCGACCGCGGGATGACGGTGTCGGGTCCGGCCTCCTCGTCGAGGATGTCGTCGAGCACGTCCTTGAGGTGCAGGTACCCGACCAGTGAGCCGTCGTCGGCGCGCACCGGGTACCGGGAGTACCCGGTCTCGACGACGGCCTCCTCGATGGCGCCGAGCCGGGTGCCGCCGTCCGACAGCGGGATGGTCCGGGCCTCGTCGAGCGGGATCATCACCTCGCTGACCGTGCGGTCGGTGGTCTCCAGCGCCTGGGTGAGCCGACGGTGTTCTTCCGCGTCGATCAGTCCCTCGGACCGGGACTCGCCGATCATCTCGGACAGTTCCACCGCCGACACGGTGACGTCGAGTTCGTCCTTCGGCTCCACCCGCAGCAACCGCAGCGTCAGGTTGGCGCACAGGTTGTAGAAGGAGATCAGCGGGCGGGCCAGCTTGATGAACAGCAGGTGCAACGGGACCAGCAGCATGGCCGTCCGCTCCGGGCCCGCGAGCGCGATGTTCTTCGGCACCATTTCACCCAGCAGGATGTGCAGCACCACGACCAGCGCCAGCGAGATCGTGAACGCCACCGGGTGCAGCAGCCCGGCGGGCAGGCCGACCGCGTGGAGCGGGACCTCGAGGAGATGCGCGATCGCCGGTTCGGCGACCTTGCCGAGCAGGATCGAGCAGATGGTGATGCCGAGCTGCGCGGCCGCGAGCATCAGCGACAGGTTCTCGCCCGCCGTGATCACGGTGCGGGCGCGTTTCTTGCCCTGCGACTCGAGGGCCTCGAGCCGGTCGCGGCGGGCCGAGATCAGCGCGAACTCGGCGCCGACGAAGAAGGCGTTGCCTCCCAGCAGCACGAAGGTGAGCAGCACACCGAAAAGGTCACTCATCGTCGTCCTCCTCGCTGTCGGTGTCGCCGGTCTCGTCGGGCTTGGGGGTGAGCAGCACCCGGTCGATGCGCCGGCCGTCCATGTGGGTGACGGTGGCGACCCACCGGCCGCCGGGGTCGTGCGCGCCCTCGGGCAGTGGCAGTTCCACCTCGTCGCCCTCGTCGGGTATCCGCCCGAGTTCGGTGAGGACGAGTCCGCCGAGGGTTTCGTACTCACCCTCGGGCGCGGTGTAGCCGGTGGTGTCGGAGACCTCGTCCACCCGGAGGAGCCCGGAGCAGGACCAGCCGTCACCGACCCGCTGGACGTCGATCTCGGATTCGTCGTGCTCGTCGCGGACGTCGCCGACGATCTCCTCGATCAGGTCCTCCATGGTGACCATCCCGGCGGTGCCGCCGTATTCGTCGACGACGAACGCGACCTGCATGCCGTCGGACCGGATCCGCTCCATCAGGGCGTCACCGTCCAGGCTGGAGGGCACCACCGGGACCTTCTGGGCCAGCGAGTTGAGGCGGGCGGTGCGCCGACGGTGGGCGGGCACCGCGAACGCATGCTTGATGTGGACGACGCCGACGGCGTCGTCCAAGTCCCCGTCGACGACGGGGAAGCGGGAGAACCCGGTGCGGGAGGCGGTGTCGATCAGGTCGGCGACCGTGTCCGTGGTGGACAGGGTCTCGATCTTCACGCGCGGGGTCATCAGTTCCTCCGCGGTGCGTTCCCCGAACCGCAACGATCGGTTCACCAGCAGCGCCGTGCCCTTGTCGATGGCGCCGCGCTGCGCGGACGTCCGCACGAGCGATCCCAGCTCCTGCGGGGACCGCGCCGACCGCAGCTCCTCGGCCGGTTCGATGCCGAGGCGTCGCACCAGCCAGTTCGCGGATCCGTTGAGCCCGTTGATGGCCCACTTGAAGATGAGCGAGAACGCCGCCTGCATGCCGGCCGTCGCGCGTGCCGTGGGCAGGGGGTGGGCGATGGCGAGGTTCTTCGGCACGAGCTCGCCGAACACCATCGAGAAGGAGGTCGCGAGGACGAGGGCGATCACCAACGACGTTGCCGCGGCAGCGGATTCGCTGAACCCGATCGCGGACAGCACCGGGGTGATGAACCGGGCGAGGACCGGCTCGGACAGGTATCCGGTGATCAGCGTGGTGATGGTGATGCCGAGCTGCGCCCCGGACAGCTGGAAGGACAGCGTGCGGTGGGCGTGCTGCACTTGCCGGGCCCGGCGGTCACCGTCGCGGGCGTGCGAGTCGACGGTGCTGCGTTCGAGGGCGGTGAGGGAGAACTCGGCCGCCACGAACAACGCGGTACCCGCGGTCAGGGCGAGAAAGCCGAGCAGGGCGAGAATGCTGAGCGCGATCTCCATGTGTCATCGCCGCCGAGCTGAGGAACGGGGGTCGCCGGGTTTGTCACCCGGCTCGCTAGAGGAGCCCTCCGAACCGGCGGAATCGGAGTCCGATTCCACGGAGCAGGAGGCCACGGCACTCCCGGAGACGGCGGGTGGGGCGCTTGCTTCGTGTGTGGGTGCCGCGGGCACCGGAGTCCTCTCGTTCGGCCTCGACGGCCCGGACGGGTCCGGCGCCGAGAACTGGTGTGGTTGAGCGACCCATGATACCGGTGGATGTCCGGTTCCGTGGAACAGGACACCCACCGGCGCATCAGGAAGCGGTCGTCACCAGCCGGCCGGCAGCGGGCGGCCCTCGGCGAACCCGGCGGCGGACTGCACACCGAGAACGGCACGCTCGTGCAGTTCGGCGAGCGTCCGCGCGCCCGCGTACGTGCAGGTGCTGCGCACACCCGAACAGATGTGGTCGATCAGGTCCTCGACGCCGGGGCGTTCCGGGTCCAGGCGCATCCGGGAACTCGAAATACCCTCCTCGAACAGGCCTTTCCTGGCCCGGTCGAACGCGGTGTCCGTGGCGGTGCGCGCCGCGACCGCACGCTTGGAGGCCATGCCGAAGCTTTCCTTGTACGCGTTGCCGGACTGGTCCACCCGCAGGTCGCCGGGGGACTCGTAGGTGCCCGCGAACCACGACCCGATCATCACGTTCGACGCGCCGGCGGCGAGGGCGAGGGCGACGTCGCGGGGGTGACGGACGCCTCCGTCGGCCCACACGTGCGCGCCCATCGCGCGGGCCTGCGTGGCGCATTCCTCGACGGCGGAGAACTGCGGCCTGCCCACCCCGGTCATCATCCGGGTGGTGCACATCGCGCCCGGTCCGACCCCGACCTTCACGATGTCGGCGCCCGCGTCGATCAGGTCCCGGGTGCCGGCGGCGGACACGACGTTGCCGGCGACCAGCGGGACACCGAGGTCGGCCTTCTTCAGTGCGCCGAGGACGTCGATCATCTTCTGCTGGTGGCCGTGCGCGGTGTCGACGACCAGCAGGTCGGCCCCCGCGTCCACGAGGGCGCGGGCCTTCGCGGCGACGTCGCCGTTGACGCCGACGGCCGCGGCGACCCGCAGCTTCCCGTTGCCGTCGACGGCGGGCTGGTAGATGCCGTCCCGGATGGCGCCGGTGCGGGTGAGGACCCCGGCGAGGGTGCCGTCGGGGTGGACGATCACGGCGAGGGAGTCGTGTTTGCCCTCGAGGAGTTCGAACACCTCCCGCGGCGACGCGGAGTCGGGGGCGGTGACGAAGTCGGTGAGCGCCACCGAGCGCAGTCGCGCGAACCGGTCGACGTCCGTGCAGGAGCCCTCGGTGACGACGCCGACGGGGCGGTCGTTCTCGACGACGACCACGGCGCCGTGCGCCCGCTTCGGCAGCAGCGCCAGGGCGTCGGAGACGGCGGCGTCGGGGCCGAGCGTGACCGGGGTGTCGGCGACCAGGTGCCTGCTCTTGACGAACGACACGGTCTCCGCGACGGCGGGTGCCGGAAGGTCCTGGGGGAGAACGACCAGACCGCCGCGGCGGGCGACCGTTTCCGCCATGCGCCGTCCCGAGACCGCCGTCATGTTGGCGACGACGATCGGAATGGTGGTGCCCGACCCGTCCGAGGTGGCCAGGTCGACGTCGAATCGCGAGGTGACCTCGGTGCGGTTCGGCACCAGGAACACGTCGTCGTACGTCAGGTCATAGGGAGGGCGATGCCCGTCGAGGAACTGCACATGTCAGGACGATACCGGGGAAGTTGCGGCGGTGTCGGATGTCCGCTGGGCCTGCGACCTGGACAGTCCGATCGTGGCCACCAGCATCACCGCGACCGCGCAGCCGACCACCACCAGTCCGGGGCCCGCCACCCGCAGCCGCTCGTCGAGGACGGTCATGCCGAGGAACACGGCGGCGAGTGGTTCGGCGATGGTCAGCGCGGGCAGCGACGCGGACAGCGGTCCCACCTGGAAGCCACGCTGCTGCAGGTACACCCCGACCAGGCCGGCGGCGACGAGCGCCCACGCCTGCCAGCTGCTCAGCACCGCCCACAGCCCGTGGGGCACGAGTTCGACGACGTATTTGGTGAACGCGACCGCCACCCCGTACAGGATGCCGCCGGCCCCGCCGAGCAGCAGCGCCCGCCATCCGGGGTCGATCTTCGACATCCCCGCGGCGGCCGCGACCGCCACCACGGCGAGGAGGATGCCGAGCGGCACCACCCATTCGCGGAACGGGGCGTCGATGTTGCCCTCGGTGGGGTCGCCGATCACCAGGAACACCGCGAGCGCGACAGCCAGCGCGACGGCGAGGGCCCAGGTGGTGCGGCTGAGCCGGTACCCGGAGAACTTCGCCGACAACGGCAACGCGAACAGCAGCGCGGTCACCAGCAGCGGCTGCACCACGAGCACCGATCCGAGCGCCAACGCCACCGCCTGCATCGCGTACCCGCCGCCGTCCCCGACGAAGCCGGCCCACCAGCGGGGACTGCGCAGCAGGGTGGTCATCAACGCGGCGTCCTCGGGGACCGCGGACGCCGCGCTCTGCTGGGCGACCGACGCGCACGCGAACAGCAACGCCGCGATCAGCGCGCACACGATCGACGCGAACGGCAGGGACATGCCTCTCAGTGTGCCCCGCGGTTGCGGTGTCCGTGCGGAGTTGACGCAGGTCCGGGTTTCCGGCCGCGTCGGGCACCCGCCCGTGGTGCTCCGCCGTCCCCGGGGCGGCCGCGGCGGGCCGGGCGACCCCCGGTGTCGTGCGCCTGCCTGCCCTTCTTCGGGGTGTCCTGCGCCGGTGCCCGGGTATCGGGCGCGGGGACCGCCTTCCCGGTGGGGCGGCGGGCGCCGGTGATCTCGGCCAGCACCGTGTCGCCGGGCCGCACCCGCACGCCGTCCACCTCGATCCCGGCCTTGCGGGTCAGCTTCTCCACCTCGGCGCGCTCGTCCTCGGTGACGAGGGTGACCACCACGCCGGACTCGCCGGCGCGGGCGGTGCGGCCCGCGCGGTGCAGGTAGTCCTTGGGGTCGGCCGGGGGGTCGACGTGGACGACGAGCGAGATGTCGTCGACGTGGATGCCGCGGGCCGCCACGTCGGTGGCGACCAGGACCGGGGTGGTGCCGTCGGCGAACGATTCGAGGGTGCGGGTGCGGTTGTTCTGCGCCTTGCCGCCGTGCAGGGCGCCCGCGGAGATGCCCGCCTCGTGGAGTTGCTGCGCGAGCCGGTCCACTCCGTACTTGGTGCGCACGAACATGAGGGTCCGCCCCGCACGTGAACCGATATGTGCCACAACGGATCTCTTGTCGGCCCAGTCGACGAACAGCAGGTGGTGGCGCATGGTGCTCACCGACGCGGTGACCGGCGCCGTCGAGTGGGTGACCGGGTCCCGCAGGTACCGGCGGACGAGGGTGTCGACCTCCCCGTCGAGGGTCGCCGAGAACAGCAGCCGCTGACCATGCGCCGGGGTCTTGTCGAGGATCGTCGTGACCTGCGGCATGAACCCCAGGTCGGCCATGTGGTCGGCCTCGTCGAGCGTCAGTACGGTCACGTCGTCCAGGGACACCGACCCCTGCGCCACGTGATCGGCGAGGCGTCCCGGCGTCGCGATCAGCAGGTCGACCCCCCGCGACAGGATCTCGACCTGACGTTTGATGGGAATCCCGCCGACGACGTTCGCCACCCGCAATCCCACGGACAGGGCCGGCTCGTCCAGCGCCCGCTCGATCTGCAACGCCAGTTCACGGGTGGGCACCAGCACGATGCCGCGCGGGAAGCCCCGCCTGCTCGCGGCGCCCTTGAGTCGCACGAGCATCGGCAGTCCGAAGGCGAGGGTCTTCCCGGACCCGGTCGGCGCGCGGCCGAGTACGTCGCGGCCCGCGAGGACGTCGGGAATGGTGGCCGCCTGGATCGGGAACGGCGCCCCGATGCCGCTGCGGTCGAGGGCGTGGGTCATCACCGCGGGGAGACCGAGCGCGAGGAACGTCTCACCCACCGGTGCGGGGGAGGAGAACTCGTCGTCGGGCATATCGAGAAGGCTACCGCCTCCGAGAGGGGCCTCCGACGCCTCGGCCGTGACGTACACGCGGTACGTCACGGCCGGGGACGGGCAGTGTGCGAGGCTCAGGCCTGCACTTCGCTGCGGTCACCGCTCCAGAGGGTGTGGAACTTGCCCTCCGCGTCGACCCGCTCGTAGGTGTGGGCGCCGAAGAAGTCGCGCTGCCCCTGCGTCAGGGCCGCGGGCAGCCGCTCCGCGCGCAGGGCGTCGTAGTAGGACAGCGACGACGCGAACGCCGGCACCGGGATCCCCAGCAGGGTGGCGGTGGAGACCACCCGGCGCCAGCTGTCGATGGCCGTCTCGATGGCGTCCCGGAAGTACGGGGCCAGGATGAGGCTCGGCAGCTTCGGGTTCTCGTCGTACGCCTCCTTGATGCGGTTGAGGAACCGGGCCCGGATGATGCAGCCGCCACGCCAGATGGTCGCGAGGTCGGCGGGGTGCAGGTCCCAGTCGTATTCGGCGCTGCCGGCCGCGATCTGGTCGAATCCCTGCGCGTAGGCCACGACCTTCGACGCGTACAGGGCCTGCCGGATGTCCTCGGTGAACTGGGCGGCATCGGTGGGCTTGTCGGCGAGGACGCCGGACGCCAGCCCGACCGCGGCCTTGCGCTGCTCGCGGGACCCGGACAGCGCGCGGGCGAACACGGCCTCGGCGATCCCGGTGACGGGGACACCGAGGTCGAGCGCGGACTTGACGGTCCAGCGGCCGGTGCCCTTCTGCTCGGCGGCGTCGACGATCACGTCGACGAGCGGCTTGCCGGTCTTGGCGTCCTTCTGCCGCAGCACCTCCGCGGTGATCTCGACGAGGTAGCTTTCGAGGTCGCCGCCGTTCCAGTCGGTGAACACGTCGGCGATCTTCCCGGCGTCGTAGCCGAGGGCGGATCCGAGCAGGTTGTACGCCTCGCCGATGAGCTGCATGTCGGCGTACTCGATGCCGTTGTGCACCATCTTCACGAAGTGGCCGGACCCGTCGGGGCCGATGTGCGTGCAGCAGGGGGTGCCGTCGACCTGCGCGGCGATCGACTCGAGCAGCGGTCCGAGGGCCGCGTAGGACTCCTTCGGGCCGCCCGGCATGATCGACGGACCGTTGAGCGCGCCCTCCTCGCCGCCGGAGATGCCGGCGCCGACGAAGTGCAGGCCACGCTCCCGGAGCGACGCCTCGCGGCGGATCGTGTCCGTGTACAGGGCGTTGCCGCCGTCGATGATGATGTCACCGGGCTCCATCGCCGCGGCGAGTTCCTCGATGACGGCGTCGGTGGGGTCGCCGGCCTTGACCATGATCAGCACGCGGCGCGGCTTCTGCAGCGCGCCCACGAACTCCTCGATCGTCTCGGTGCGGACGAAGTCGCCCTCGCTGCCGTGCTCCTCGATGAGGGCGTCGGTCTTGGCGATGCTGCGGTTGTGCAGCGCGACCGTGTGACCGTGCCGGGCGAAGTTGCGGGCGATGTTCGAGCCCATGACGGCCAGTCCCGTGACGCCGATCTGGGCGCGGGCACCCTCAGTGTTGTCGATAGTCATGGATACAGCATTCCCTCTCGCTCGGCGGTAGTGAAATCGGCGGCTACGAAAAGCTCGACCGCCTAAGCCAAACATACGAAGGCCGGCCGTCGCACATGCGACGGCCGGCCTTCTCTCACACTTCGATATTCGGTTGTCGGATCAGCGATCGATCAGCTGCGGCGCTCACGCCGCGGGCCGTCGAAACCGTCGTACGAGCGACGCTCCGTGCGGCTGCGGAACCCGCCACCGGTCGTCGCCGCGGGGCGACGCTCCGACGTGGCCGCGGGGCGGCGATCGTCACGGCGGTCATCCCGGCGATCGTCGCGACGGAACCCGCCTGCCGCACCGCGGTTGTCGCCGAACTCGCGGCGGGGTGCGCTGCGGTCGAAGCTGCGCTCGCCGGTTCCGCGGTGGCTGTCGCCGCGGTCGCCGAAGTCGCGGCGCGGGGCCCGATCCGTGAACGTCCGGTTGTCCCGGTCGCCGCGGTAGCCGCCGCCACGGTTGTCACCGTCGCGCTGGGGACGGTCGCCGCGGTAGCCGCCGGACCGGTTGTCGGTCTGGTCGCGGCGCGGGCCGCGACCCTCGAAGCTGCGACCACCCGACGGACGGTCGCCGAAGCTGCGCTCACCACGGTCGCCGCGGTCGTTGCGATTGCCGCGGTAGCCGCCGCCGTCGTATCCGCCCTCACGGCGGGGTCCGCGGTCACCGAACTTGCGGTCGCCGCCACGCTCACCGCGGGAGTAGGTGTCGCGCACCGGTTCTCCGCTGGGCGCCTTGGCGCCGGTGATGGTGGCCAGCTTCTCCGAGCCGGGGGTGACGGGCACGGCGGTGGCGTCGACACCGGCCATCCCGGTCAGGCGGCGGAACGTGCGCTTCTGGTTGGGCAGCACGATCGCGACGACGGTGCCCTTCTCGCCTGCACGGGCGGTCCGGCCTGCACGGTGCAGGTAGTCCTTGTGGTCGGCGGGCGGATCGACGTGCACGACCAGGTCGATGCCGTCGACGTGGATGCCGCGGGCGGCGACGTCCGTCGCGACGAGCACGGGGGTGCGGCCGTTCTTGAACCGTTCGAGGACCCGGGTGCGCTGGTTCTGCGCCTTGCCGCCGTGCAGCGCCTCGGCGGCGATTCCCACCGCGCGGAGGCGGTCGGTGATGCCCTCGCAGCCGAGCTTGGTGCGGGCGAACATGATCGTGCGGCCGTCGCGGGCGCCGATCTCGGCGAGGACGTTGTCCTTCTGGCCGCGGTCGACGAGCAGCACGTAGTGCTCCATCGTGTCGACGCTGGCGCGACCGTCCTCGGTGGAGTGCTGCACGTGGTCGGGCAGGAACTGGCGGACCAGCGACTGCACCTCACGGTCCAGGGTGGCCGAGAACAGGAGACGCTGGCCGTCGGCCCGGGTTTCCCCGAGGATGGCCCGGACCTCGGGCAGGAAGCCCATGTCGGCCATCTGGTCGGCCTCGTCGAGCGCGGTGATCTCGATGGAGTCGAGGATGCAGGTGCCCTGACGCAGGTGGTCGTTCAGCCGGCCGGGGGTGGCGACGAGGATGTCGACGCCGCGGCGCAGCTGGTCGACCTGCTTGCTGAACGGGGTGCCGCCGACGGCGGGGCGGACGGTCAGTCCCATGGCCCCGGCGTACGAGTTGAGGGAGTCGACCACCTGGAACGCGAGTTCACGGGTGGGAACGAGCACCAGTGCGCGGGGACGCTTGGGTGCGGGCCGGTCCTCGTGCCGGGACAGGCGGGTAAGCATGGGCAGGCCGAATGCGAGGGTCTTGCCCGATCCGGTCTGTGCGCGGCCGAGGACGTTGGTGCCGGCCAGCGCGTCGGGGACGGCCAGCGCCTGGATCGGCGACGGGACGGTGATGGAGTTGCGGGCGAGGGCCTGCACCAGGGGTGCGGGCAGGCCGATCTCGGCGAACGTCACGGTGGCGTTCTGGTCAGGGGTTTCGGTCTCGGTCTGCTCTAGTGGGGCAGACGTCGTCTGGACAGCGTTGGTCACGCAAATACCTCTCCGGGCATAGGGCGCGTCGCGGAGCGGGGGCTGTCATGCAGCACGCACAAAGGGACGAGCCAGGGCACATGTCACCTGGTCAATCCATTCGCGGAAGTGCGGGGAATTGGGCTGTGTGCCGTTTCAGTGTTGATGGGCCGCAGTGGCGACCGTCAACCAGTGTACGCGACGGGGCACCCGGTTATCGAACCCGGCGGGATGTGAGCTGGGTGACTACACGGCGCTGAACAACCGGCTCAGTTCGGTGAGCCAGGGGACGGCGACGGCGATGGTCGGCACCACGAGGATGGCCACCGACGCGGCGTAGGCGGCGAGAGCCATCGGGGTTCCCGCCTCCGAGGAGGCCAGGCGCTGCACCCGCAGCAGGGTGCTGGGACCACCCGCGGCCATGGCGCCCTTGGGGGCAATCGACCCCGAACAGGCGACGAGCGCGCGGGCCAGCGCGGTCGGTCCGGTGGCGCGGACGGCGGAGTCGTCGGCCAGCATCTCGACCAGCAACTGCACCGACCCGAGCGCGGACTTGCTGCGCACGACGGTGGGGAAGGCGGCGTTGACGGCGGTGAACGCCTCGAGGACGAGGTCGTGCCGGGCCCGCAAATGGGACCGCTCGTGGGTCAGTATCGCGGTGATCTCCGCGTCGTCGAGATTGGTGAACGTGCCCTGGCTCAGCACCACCCGCTGGCGCAGACCGGGCAGGCAGTAGGCGATGGGCTCGGTGACGTCGAGGACCCGCAGGTCCGGGGTGCGGGCGAGCGGTGACGAGGAATCGCAGCGGTCGAGGAGGTCGACCAGCATGCGGTGCCGGGCGCGTCGGCGACGGGTGCGGACCCCGACCTGCACGATCGCGAAGATCAGTTTGGCGCCGACGAGGAGGGTGAGCGCAAAGACCACCACGTACAGCAGCCACAGGGGCAGGCCCAGGGCGTCGATCTCGGCGACCGGCGCCGTGGTCGGGCGTCCGTCCGGTCCGGGGACCAGGAGCTGGCTGGCGATCGCGAGGCCCGAACTGAATGCGGACAGAACTGCGGCGAGGGCGATTGCCTGCCACAGCACGAGTGCTGCTCGGGGGGCGCGATGCGGCCATCGGGCACGACTCAACAGCGCAGGGACAGGCCCTGCGAGTAGAAGTGCGAGTACTCCGAATACCAGCGCGGTGGTGGCGTCCATGTCCTACTCATCATGCATGACGAACGTCAGCCGGCGCGAACGGTTCCCGACTGATTGTCTCCGGTGGACCGCTCCTTGGCCTCGAGCGCGGCGAGGGCCTCGCGGAGCGCGTCGGCCTCGTCGGCGCCGACCTGGCCGACGAAGTGCACGAGTGCGGCGGCGCGGCTGCCGGACTTGTCGGCCTGCTGCAGTGCGTCCACCATGAGGCTCGCGACGAGCTCCTCACGCTGGTGCACCGGCAGGTACCGGTGGGCGCGGTCGTCGCGCTGCTGAATGACGAGGTGCTTCTTCGCCAGTCGCTGGAGCACTGTCATGACAGTCGTGTACGCGAGTTCACGGCGTGCCGCCAGTGCCTCGTGTACCTGCCGTACCGTCTGCGGTTCCGAAGTGGACCACAGGTGATCCATCACTGCGCGTTCGAGTTCGCCGAGTCCAGCCATAAACCGATTCTACGGATACGACGACGCAGATACGTACTACTGGTAGTAGTAAAACTGCGTCACGGCGTGTGGTATTGGCCATACTTCGAAGGGGTGGATTACGGTCGGGTTGGCAGCGGCCGACCCGCCGGGCAAGCGTTCGTTCTCGACATCGCGGAGAGTGGGGACCTGGCGGATGAAGACCGACGACAGCGCGGCGACCGGGCACGATGCGGCGGCCAGGGTCAAGGGTCAGACCGGGCGGGCAGCGGAACGGGTCTGGGGCGGGGTGCGGGGTGCACCGGTCAGCATTGCGCTGCTGGTGGTGATCTGGATCCTCGCGATCGCCACGTCCAGTGTGATCAGCGGCCCCTCCCACGACCTGTCCCAGCACGTCGCGATCGGGATCCGGGCGTTCCAGAACGGGTGGGTGTGGACCCTGTTCACGGCCGGGCTGTGGGGCGACGACGTCCTGGCGTACTTGTCGACGACCGTCCTCGTCCTCGTGGCGGCCGCACCGCTGGAACGTCGCATGGGGTCGGCGCGGTTCGCGCTGGCCGCGGTCGCCACCCAGGTGCTCGGCGGGCTGCTCGCACTGTCGGTGGCCGCCGTCGCGAAGGTCGTCGACGCGAACTGGGGTTTCCGGCTGCACGTGGGCATGGCCGTCGGCCCGAGCACGTGGATCGTCGGTGCCGCGATGGTCGCCAGTTCGAACATGGGCACCCTGTGGCGTCGGCGGATCCGCGTCGGCGTCCTCGTGTTCACCATCACCTTGGCACTGTTCAGTGGGTCGCTGCAGGACGTGGTCCGGCTCGCCGCGGCCGTGGTCGGGCTGGTGATCGGCCGCTGGATCGTCGGCCGCTCCGCCCGCGGCGAACGGATCGCGGGCACCCAGCGTGAGGGCCGGGTGCTGGTCGCGATCATCGTGGCGGCCAGTGCGATCGGCCCGATGATCGCGGCGCTGTCCGCGGAGGCGGTCGGACCGCTCGCCGTGCTCCGCGACCTGTTCCGCGGCATCCCCTACACGGCCGGCGAGGTGCGCGACCTGTGCGAGGTGTCGGCGTCGGACCCCGAATGCCGGCGCGGGCTGCTCGAACTGCGCCTGTCCGGGGTCGGGCCGACCCTGCTGAGTCTGATGCCGTCCCTGTTCCTCCTCACCCTCAGCGACGGCCTCCGACGGGGCCGTCGCTTCGCGTGGGTCGCGTCCGTGATCGCCCAGGTGATCCTGCTGGTGCTGTCGCTGCTGAACTTCGCGGTCCGGTTCGTCGACTCCCTCGACGAGGACTCCCTGTTCTACGGTCTCGCCGACCCGAACCTGTACCGGACGCTGGTGCCGTTCCTGACGCCGCTGGCGATCCTGATCGTGCTGCTCGCCACCCGGCGGTTCTTCGACGTCTCCGCCCCGGCCGGCACCTACCGGCGGCTGGCCGTCGTCCTGGTGTCCGTCCTGGGCGGGCTCGCCGTCCTCTACGTCCTGGGCGGGCTGTGGGCGCGGAACGGTTTCGACCCCCGGCCCGGCATGGCGACGCTGCTCGCCGACTTCCCGGAGCGGCTCATCCCGCCCGTGTACCTGCAGTGGCTCGACCCCCGGCTGCTGCCGGTGAGCATTCCCGCGACCCTGCTGTACGAGTGGACCGGGGTGGTGTTCTGGGTGGCGGCGTGCGCGCTCGTCGCCGCGACGTTCCTCAGTCCCGCCATCGGATCGGACTCGGAGTCCGCCGAACGGGCCCGCGCCCTGCTGAAGTCGGGGAGCGGAAGCCCGCTGTCCTGGATGACGACGTGGCGCGGCAACAACTACTGGTTCTCCGCCGACGGCACCGGCTACGTCGCGTACCGTGTCCTCGCCGGTGTCGCGCTCACCACCGGCGACCCGGTCGGCCCGCCGGACCGGTTGCGGGACAACGTCGAACACTTCGCCGAATTCGCCGCCGCCAACGGGTGGATCCCGTGCTTCTACTCGGTGACCGGGGAGGTCCGCGCCGTCACGGACGCCCTCGGCTGGAGCGGCATCCAGGTCGCCGAGGAGACGGTGCTGGATCTGGGGCAGATCGCGTTCACCGGAAAGCGATTCCAGGACGTCCGGACCGCCCTGAACAAGGCGAAGAAGTCGGGGATCACCGCGGAATGGGTCAGCTTCCCCAGCGCCCCCCGGTCGATCACCGACCAGATCACGGCGATCTCCGAGGAATGGGTGGCCGACAAGGGGATGCCCGAGATGGGGTTCACGCTCGGCGGACTCGACGAGGTCGACGACCCGGAGGTGCGCTGCCTGGTCGCCGTCGACGAGGACCGCACCGTCCACGGCGTCACGTCCTGGTTGCCGGTGTACCAGGACGCGCGGGTGGTCGGCTGGACCCTCGACTTCATGCGGCGGCGCTCGGAAGGGTTCCGGCCGGCGATGGAGTTCCTCATCGCGTCCGCGGCGCTGAAACTGGAGGAGGAGGGGGCGCAGTTCCTGAGCCTGTCCGGCGCCCCGCTCGCCAAGGTCGAACAACCGGACGGCGACGCCGACGAGCAGGAACGGTCGGAGTCGTCGAGCCTGTCGGCGGTGATGGACAGCGTTCTCGATCTGCTCGGCCGGACCCTGGAACCGGTGTACGGGTTCCGTTCGCTGCTGGCGTTCAAGTCGAAGTTCCAGCCCCGGTACGTGGCCATGCACATGACGTTCGCCGACCCGGCCGCCCTGCCGAGCATCGGCAACGCCGTCGGCAGGGCGTACCTGCCGACGGTGTCGCTGGGACAGAGTTACCGGCTGGTGCGGACGATGATCGGCGGCCGACGCTGACGGCCGCTACTTCGTCTCCGGTCCGCCGACCGCGCCGTACACGTGGCGGGTGCCGATCGGCACCACCAGCGGGCGATCGGACACCGGGTCGGCGATGACCGCGGCCTCGAGACCGAACACCTCGAGCAGGAGTTCGGCGGAGATGATGTCCTTCGGCGCGCCGGCCGCGACGATGGTGCCGTCCCGCATGACGATCAGCTGATCGCTGTAGCGGATCGCGAGGTTCAGGTCGTGGAGCACCATCACCACAGTGCGGCCCAGCTCCTCATGCATCCGGTCCACCAGGTCGAGCACCTCGATCGAGTGCGCCAGGTCCAGGTAGGTGGTGGGCTCGTCGAGCAGGAGGATGTCGGTTCCCTGCGCGAGGGCCATCGAGATCCAGGCCCGCTGACGCTGACCACCCGACAGTTGGTCGACGGGGCGGTCCGCGAGATCGGACACCCCGGTCAACGCGAGCGCCTCGGCGACCTCGCCCTCGTCGTCGGACGACCACTGCCGCAGCCACGACTGGTGCGGGTGCCTGCCGCGGGCCACCAGGTCGGCCACCGTGAGCCCCTCGGGGGCCAGCGGCGCCTGGGGAAGCATGCCCAGTGTGCGGGCGACGTCCTTGGTGCGCATCGAGCCGATGGCCTTGCCGTCGAGCAGCACCGAACCGTTGCGCGGCTTCAGCAGCCGCCCCAGCGCGCGCAGCAGGGTGGACTTGCCGCAGCCGTTCGGCCCGATCACGGTGGTGATCACCCCGGTCCTCACCTCGAGGTCGAGGTTGTCGACGATGACCCGGTCGCCGTACCCGAGGCTCAGGTTCTCGGCGATCAGTCGAGAGTCAGTCTGCACGGTCATGCCGAGACCTTCCGATTGTTGCGCACCAGCAGATACAGCAGGAATGGACCGCCGAGTGCGGAGGTGACGATACCCACCGGCAGCTCGACGGGCAGGATCGTGCGGGCGACGACGTCGCTGCCCACCACGAGCACGGCGCCGGTCAGGGCGGACGCGATGAGCGGCGGGCCGGCGGACCGCACCAGCCGCAGCGCCACCTGCGGTGCGGCGAGCGCGACGAAGCCGACCGGACCCGCTGCCGCGGTCGCGATGCCGGCCAGGGCGACGGACATGAGCAGGAGCCGGGCCTGCGACCACTGCAGCCGCACACCCAGCGACACCGCGTTGTCGTCGCCGAGGCGGAGGGCGCCCATCGTGAACGACGAGATCACCGCGTAGCCGCCGACGAGGACGACGGCGATGGTGACGGGCCACACCTGACTCCAGGCGGCGCCGTTGAGGGACCCGTTGAGCCACACCTGGGCCCGCGACGCGTCGTTGATGTCCGCGGAGATCAGCAGCCAGCCGGTGACGGCGATCAGCATGGCGTTGATGCCGATGCCGATCAGGATCAGCCGGTAACCCTCCACCCCGCCGCGCCACGCGAGCATATAGATGACCAGCGCGGTGAGCAGTCCGCCGAACAGGGCGGCCAGCGGGATGCCCAGGGTGGCGAGGAGGCCGACGAAGCTGCCGCCGCCGCCGAGGACGATCAGCGCGACCGCGGCGGCGCTGGCACCGGACGTGATGCCGAGAATGTCCGGGCTGGCGAGGGCGTTGCGGGCGATGGACTGGGTGATGGCGCCGGCCAGGCCGAGGGCCATGCCGATGAACACCCCGGTCAGCGACCGCGGCAGCCGGAGGTCCATGACGATGAAGTTTTGGGCCTTCGTGCCGCCGCCGAACAGCACCCGGGTGACCTCGGGGATCGACAGCGGGTAGTCGCCGCGACCGATGTTGAGGCACAGCACCAGGAACAGCGCCACCAGCAGGGCCACGTTCACGGCGATGCCGAGGGGGCGCAGGACCAGGGAGATCGGTCCGAGCCGGAACGCGGGGCGGGCCGGGACGCGGGACGCCGGGGCGGCCCCGAGGTCGGGGCGCACTTCGTCGCGAGTGCTCACAGGCTTGCCAACTTTCTGCGCCGAACCAACGCGATGAAGAACGGTGCACCGAACACGGCCAGCACGATCCCCACCTGCAGCTCACCCGGCCGGACCACGACGCGTCCGATGACGTCGGCGGTCACGAGCATGACGCCGCCGAGGAGCCCGGCGTAGGGGACCAGCCACCGGTAGTCGGGGCCGGTGATCGCCCGCGCGACGTGGGGGACGACGAGACCGATGAATGCGATCGGACCGCACGCCGCGGTGGCCGCACCGGTGAGGAGGGTGATCGCGACGATGCCGAGTGCGCGGCTGGCCGCGATGTTCGTGCCCAGCGACCGTGCCACGTCCTCGCCGAGGCTGAGGACGTTCAGGCCCGGTGTGCTGACGAGGGCGAGGATCAGTCCGATGACGAGGAACGGCAGCACCTGCCACAGCACGTCGAAGCCGCGGCCGGCCACCGACCCGACCACCCAGAAGCGGTAGGAGTCGAGGCTGGACTGGTCGACGATGATGATTGCGTTGGTCATCGCCTGCAGGAAGAACGCGACGGCGGCGCCGGCCAGGGCCAGGCTCAGCGGGCTCGCCGCCCCGTTCCCGATCGATGACAGCCCGAACACGATCACGCTCGCCGCGAACGACCCGGCGAACGCGAACCACAGGTATTCGCTGGGCGCGCTGAACCCGAACAGGTACATCGACAGCACCACGAGGAATGCGGCGCCCGCGTTGAGCCCGAGGAGGCCCGCGTCGGCGAGCGGGTTGCGGGTGTGCCCCTGGATGAGGGCGCCCGCGACACCGAGCGCCATTCCGACGACGAGTCCCAGTGCGGTGCGCGGGCCGCGGAGGGTGCGCACGATGATGTCGGTCTGCGAACCGTCCGCGTCGAACAGTGCATGGAAGATCTCCGCGAACGACAGCGGCCGCGCCCCGACGGCGACGCTGGCGAGGAGCACCAACCCGAGCAGGACCACGAGGACGCCCAGCCCGACGAGCCGACGTCGCCGGATCGCCGCGACCGACACGTCCTTCTCGCGGACGGTGAAGCCCTCGTCGGACGCGGTGCTCTCCCGCACGACCTCGGTTCCGGAACGCCGGAACACCCGCTGCAGCGACCGTTTCGGGCCGATCGCGTCCTGGGTGTGGGTGTCGCGGGTGACCAGGCCGACCCAGCCCTTGCCCGAACTCTGGCCGGTGTTGCCTTCGCGGAAACCGCGGTTCCACAGGGCCAGTCCGAGGGCGATCGCGACGGCGGCGCCGCCGAACACGACCCGGTCCGCCTGCCCGCCGCCGTTGTCGTCGCGGAGGGACTCCACGATGTACCAGCCGAGGACGAGGGGGATGGCCACTATCCCGATGTCGAGCAGTCCCGCGAGTGCCCGGAGGTACAGCGGGGCGGGACCGCGCGGGACGTCGCGCTTCCCGTAGGGCTCGTCGGTCGGCAGGTGCGGGATGTCGCTGCCGAACTGTCTCGTCGTCGTCACTGGCGGGGGAAGCTCCTGACGTGTGTGCCTGTGCACCGGATCTGCACCGAATTCAACTACTTAGGTTACGGAACCCTATCTCTGATGCCACATCCGGCGGGACGTCCCGAGCGTTGCGGTCGACGGGGGTGCCTCACATCACATGATGTCAAGTCTTGATATTTGGTTAGGCTCACCTATGTTTGGTGTGTTCCATCCCGACCGATTGGAGTGCACGGTGACTTCGACCCTGTCCGCCCCCGCGACCGCACTGGACGTGTCCTGCACGCGACTTCGCGCGCTGAACGCCGAATATCCGCGCATGTACGCGGTCGCGACGATGGCAGACGAGGGTAAACGCCGGTGGTGGTCGCTGGCGGACGACATCGACGGCGACCGGGTGCCCCGGATGTGGGCCCGTTCGCTCGAGGATGTTCCCGACCCGGACGTCGCCGCGATGCAGGTGGCCACCGCGCTCATTCACGCCGTGGTCGGGCGCGTCACCGCGCTCGTCGTCCTGGAGGGCCGCGCGTGGGACCCGGGGCTCGAGAACCTGTGGATCCACATGGACAGCGACGAGGGCATCGACTGGGCGGGTGTCGCCGACGACACCATGCGCGTGCTGCCGGACGACCCCTACGCCGGCGCACCCCGGACGGTCACCGTGCCCTGCGAGCGGGCGCTGCTGCTCTGGACGGTGCACCGCAGTCTCACGTCGCTGCACGCGGTGTTCGACGCCATCGCCCGGCTGACGCCGATCGACGCGTCCCGCTTCTGGGGACTCGTGGGGGAGGCCGTGCTCGGAGCCGCGACGTACGTGCCGATCCTCGCCGGTGGCGGCGAGGCGGCCGCGCAGCGCCGCGGGCAGGGGATCCTGGACGCCTTCGTGGCCGCCGGGGTGCCGGTCCGCTCGAAGAGCCGGATCACGCGCCCGCACTGCGGCCGACTCGGGCAAGCCAGGAAGCGCTTGCTTAATTAGGGCAGCCTTGCCTATACTCGTTCCAGGCGCCGAGCAGAAATGCCGGCGCCGAGAACCGAACTACCGGACCGCGCCGGAGTCCTGAGGGCTGCAGTGACTCCCAGGTCCATCCCACGGCGGGCCTCACGCTGACACAGTGTGAGGCCCGCCGATCCGTTTGCCCCACCTGCTTTTCCCGCCTCCCTTCCCGTCGTGTAGGCAGGAGATCGGGTGCGCCGCGAGAGCGCACAGCGATCCGATGGAGAGTGTGATGGTGGATTCCGGGGAACAGCAGGCATCGAACGGTGACGGGCGGATCGACACTGCCGCGTTGGCCGATCAACTGGGCAAGGGCTTCGACGCCCTCATCGGGCTCGAATACACCGAACTCTCACCCGACCGCGTGCGAGCGCAATGGACGGTCACCCCGGACCTGCAGCAGCCGGCCGGAATCCAGCACGGCGGCGTCTACTGCTCCGTCATCGAATCGGTGGCCAGCGCAGCGGGCACGGTGTGGCTCGGCGGCCGCGGACACGTCGTCGGTGTCAACAACAACACCGACTTCCTCCGCGCGACCCGGGAGGGCACGCTGACCGCCGAAGCCAGCCCCGTCCACCGCGGACGCACCCAGCAGCTGTGGGAGGTCCGGATCACCGACGAACAGGACCGACTCGTCTCCAAGGGGCAGGTCCGGCTCGCGAACATCACCGACACCGGACGCCTCGGCAACTGACGACCACCCACGCGCACGGCGGAGGGGACGGACCCGACAGGTCCGTCCCCTCCGCTCTGTTCACGTCATGGGCGCGCCTGCGTCACCCCGCGGCTTTGCGCTGCGCGCCGCCCGACTTCTCGGCGGCCTCTTTCTCCCGCTCGTGCCGCTCCAGCTGCTCCATCGCGTTGCGGGCGAACACCCACTGCTCGGTGGATGCCATCTGCGCGCGCCCGCGGCCGAGGAACGTCACCGTCCACGACAGCAGAGTGGACAGCCGGCTGCGGAACCCGACCAGGTACATCAGGTGGATTGCCAGCCAGGCCACCCAGCCGATGAAACCGCTGATCTCGAGCTTCCCGACCTTCGCCACCGCACTGAATCGCGAGATGGTGGCCATGCTGCCCTTGTCGAAGTACTTGAACGGCGGCCTGTCTTCCGGCTTGTGACCGCTCAGGCCGGCCTTGATCTGCTTGGCTGCGTACTTGCCGCCCTGCATCGCGACCTGCGCCAGACCTGGCAACTTGTCGAGCGCCATCATGTCGCCGATCACGAACACCTCGGGGTGGCCGGGCACCGACAGGTCGGGTTTGACCAGGACGCGACCGGCCCGGTCGATCTCGGCGTCCGACTGCTCCGCGATCTGCTTGCCCAGCGGGCTCGCCTGCACACCGGCCGACCACACCTTGCACTGCGACTCGATCCGGCGTTGCGTGCCGTCCTTGTCCTTGACGACGAGGCCGTCGACGTCGACGTCGACGACCATCGCCCCCAGCTGGATCTCGATGCCGAGCTTCTCCAGCTGCTGGCGGGCCTTACGGCTCAGCTTGCCGCCGTAGACGGGCAGCACGTCGTCCGCGCCGTCCAGCAGGATCACGCGGGCCTCACGGGGATCGATGTTGCGGAACGCCCCCGACAGGGTGCGCCGCGACAGTTCCGCGATCTGGCCGGCGAGTTCGACACCGGTCGGACCGGCGCCGACGACGACGAACGTCAGGAGCCGGGCGCGTTCGGCGGGATCGTTCGACAATTCGGCCTGCTCGAACGCGCCCAGGATGCGGCCGCGCAGTTCGAGGGCGTCGTCGATGGTCTTCATGCCCGGCGCGAACTCGGAGAAATGATCGTTGCCGAAGTAGGACTGGCCCGCGCCCGCCGCGACGATCAGGCTGTCGTACGGGGTGACGGTGGTCCGGTCCAGGAACCGGGAGGTGATCGTCTTCGCCTCGAGATCGATCTCGTCGACATCGCCGAGCAGAACCTTGGTGTTCTTCTGCTTGCGCAGCACCAACCGGGTGGCGGGAGCGATGTCGCCGACGGAGAGAATGCCGGTCGCCACCTGATACAGCAACGGCTGAAACAGATGGTGAGTGGTGCGCGCGATCATGGTGATGTCGACATCGGCATTCTTCAGCGCCTGTGTGCCGAACAACCCACCGAAGCCGGATCCAATGACCACGACGCGATGGCGGCGTGACTCAACCGACTTGATACTCATTCCGTGCTCCTCGAAAAATAGACGACTCCTGTCACGGTAGTCGCCTTGTCCCCGAGCGTCTCAGTAAGCCGCGCTTCCCCCCGCCTGCACAGCGGAATCGATCCAGAACCCGGCGGCCCGTCCATACGTGAAGGCGGGCAGCCCCTCCGTGAGGAATTGCCCGCCTTCCGGTGCGTACGCGGCTATTCCGCCCGTCCGATCCGCTTCCGCCCCGTGGGAGTCCCCGGCGATTCCGGCGGAATGAAATCCGATTTGATCGAGAACACGAACAGTGCCGACACCCCGACCACGACGACAAGAATGGTGAGGACTACGACCACGTAGCCGAAACCGACACCAATTGCTGTCAAGTCCATCAGACCTACCTCCTCAGTCGCTGCTCACGCTACTGCGGAGGGTAGCCGCTGTCACCGCGTCGGCGGGGAAGAACGATTCGATGGCCAGCTCCGCGACCGTCACGTCGAGGGGAGTGCCGAACATCGTGGTCGTGCTGAGGAACGCCAGCACCGTGTCGTGGTGTCGGATACGCAGCGGCACGACGAGCGACCCCGGCAGTCCGGCGCCGTCGACGGTGCCGCCGGGGTAGCCCTCCAACTCGCCCAGCAGGTCACGCAGTCCGTCGTCGCCGGTCACCGCGATCTGATGACGCAGCCGGTGCAGAAGATGCCCCCGCCACTGCGCCAGGTCGAGGATCCGCGGTGCCATGCCGTCCGGGTGCAGGCTCAACCGCAGGACGTTCACGGGCGGCTCGAGCAGCTCCGCGGCACATCCCTCGGTCAGCACCGCGACGGCCTCGTTGGCGTCCACCATGTTCCAGTGCCGGTCGACGACCACCGCCGGATACGGGGAATGCGCGGTGAGGATCTTCCCGATGGCGTCGGCGATCGACGCCATCGGCACCTCCGACAGTCGGTGCTCCGGGAAGGCGGGCGCGAAACCGCCGGCGAGGAGCAGTGCGTTGCGTTCACGCAGCGGAATGTCGAGATGGTCGCTGAGGCGCAGCAGCATCGCCCGCGTGGGATTCGACCGCCCGGTCTCCAGGAAACTGATGTGCCGTGCCGAGATCTCCGCGCGGTTCGCCAGTTCCAGCTGACTGAGCCGGCGGCGTTCCCGCCACGCCCGCAGGTGGGTGCCGACATGCGACGTGCGCCGATCGTCGAGGGTGGTCATTCGGCCAGCCTAGGTCGGGCGGATCGCCGCGACCATTACCTCGGACGTCATGGTCAGCGGTCACGTGAGGTGATCGAACTCCCCGGTCACCCACGCGCAGTGCCGCGTGGCCGAGTATTCGAGCGCCTCCCGGCCGTCGCTGTCGATCACGTTGTCGAAGTTGCCGATGATGCGGTCGAACTCGAGATGCGAGAGCTGGTCCGCGATGCGCCGCACCACCGCCGCGGACAGCGGCAGCCGGTTCGGGTAGGACCGGAGGAACGACACCGTGCGGCGGTCCGGGTTGGGGAACACGCCGTCCCCGGTGAGGAGGACCCCCCGGCCGTCGGCGCCGTCCCGCCAGTGCGCGACGGCGCTGCCCGGAAAGTGCCCGCCGATCTGGTGCAGGGTCAGACCCGGCGTCACCTCGTGGGTGCCGGACCAGAACACGATCGGGCCGTCGGACCGCGCCAGCCACGCGCGGTCCGCGTCGGCCACCAGGATCGGCACGCCGCCGAGCGCCTTCGACCACTGCGTCTGGACCCCGAACATGTGCGGGTGGCTGCCGGCGACGGCGATGACCGGGCCGTGCGCGGCGACGGCGTCGACGGCGGCGTCGTCGACGAACCCGATCGGATCCCACAGCAGCGACCCGGCGGGGGTGCGGATCACGAGGGACTGCTGGCCGATCGCGGTCTTCGGGTCCACGTACAGGCCGTGCAGCCCCGGCTCGACCTCGTGCTCGACCGCGCGGTACCCCGCACCGGCGAGCTTCTCCACGGTGGTCCACTCCTGACCGCCCAGCGGAATGTACTGGCGTTCGTCCGCGCAGATCGCGCACTCGTCGGGGAGCGGGGTGTTCGGGTCCTGTTCGACGCCGCACGTGGCGCAGAGATGAAATAACACCCCTCGATCATGCATCCTCACGGCACCCCGAGGAGCCGCAATCCGGCAGTCGCTGCGGCCGCGGACAGGACGATCACGACGAAAGGTGCCTTCCGCCGGGCGAGTATGCCCGCGACGACGACGCCGGTGGGACGCGCCACTCCGGCGAGGTCGTGGCCTTCGGTGAGCGCGGTCGTGCCCACCAGTGCGGTGAGCAGAACCACGGCGGCCGTCGCCATGGTCCGCTCCACCCACGGCCGGGTGGCGATCCGTGGCCGCAGCACCGGTCCCGCGAACCGGAAGGCGAACGTGCCCGCCGCAAGGACCCCGACCGACCCGATCAGCACGAGGTTCCCGGTCACGGCAGCACCTTCCGCCGCACACCGGCACGCAGCCCCACCAGCGCCGCCAGCACCGGAAGCCCGGCGGGCAGGAAGGGCGTGGTGGCCAGGGCGATCACACCGCCGGCCAGTGCCGGTACCCGCACGTCCCGATCGCGCAACGCCGGCAGCACCAGCGCCAGCAGCACCGCCGGGAACATGGCGTCCAGTCCCAGCACCGCGGGGTCGCCGATCGCCGAGCCCGCCACCGCGCCGAGCACGGCCCCGAGCGGCCAGCACATCGCGATCCCCACACCGCACGCCCAGTACGCGGCGCGCCTGCGGTCGGCGTCCGTCTCACCGAGGGCGAACACCACCGACTCGTCGTTCATCAGGTGACTGCCGACGACGCGGCGCAGCCCGCGCCCCAGCACGTCACCGACCGCCAGACCGAACGGCAGGTGCCGCGCGTTCACCAGCAGCCCGGCGATCGTCGCCGCGACCGGGCTTCCGCCTGCCGCGACGATGCCGACGAACAGGAACTCCGCAGATCCGGCGAGGACCAGCACCGACAGCGCGACGGGCAACCAGGCGTCCAGGCCCGAACCCACCGCGATGGCGCCGTACGACATGCCGACCAGTCCGTCGGCGAGGCACACCAGCGCGATGTTTCGGAGGACCCGCGAATCGAGTGTTCGCTTCATCGAACGCATGACTTCTATACTGAACACATGGTGCATCGTTCGTCAAGACGAACATCGCGACCAAAATAATGAACGGGTTGTCGGGAAGGGAAACCATGGCAGGGCAATCCCCACTGGGCTACATCGGACCCTCGCTGCGTCGCGAACGCGAACGCTCGGGTATGTCCCTGACCGAGGTCGCCCGCCGCGCCGGGGTTGCGAAATCCACACTGTCCCAACTGGAATCGGGGGGCGGCAACCCGAGCGTCGAAACCCTGTGGGCCCTCTGCGTCGCACTCGACGTGCAGATGTCGCAACTGTTGGACCCGCCGCGGCCGCGCGTGCAGGTCATCCGGGCCGACGAAGGACCGGAACTGACATCCGACCGGTCCGACTACCGCGCCACCCTCGTCGCGTCCTGCCCGCCGTCCGCGCGCCGGGATCTATACCGCCTCGCCGTCGAACCCGGCCCCGCCCGGGAGTCCGAACCGCACATGCCCGGGGTGGTCGAGCACGTCATCCTCAGTGCCGGGCGCGCCCTCGTCGGCGTCGCGGGTGATCCGGTCGAACTCGGACCCGGCGACTACATCGCCTACCCCGGCGATGTTGCACATGTGTTCGAAGCGCTGGAGCCGGGCACCCGCGCCGTCCTGGTGTCCGAACACAACTGAGGACATTCGGCGAAATTTCTCCGCCCAGGGTGTCGATTCGGAAGGGTGACATTCGTATAGGAGGTGAGAGCCGGCCACATCCGCAGTCGCCGGCTGTCCGATCCGAGGAGGAACCCGAGATGACCCAGTACCTGTTGAGCGTGTACCAGCCCGACGGACCCGCTCCCGAACCCGACGTCCTCGCGAAGATCGGCGACGACCTCGACGCCCTCAACCAGGAGATGGTGTCCGCGGGCGCGTGGGTGTTCAGCGGGGGACTGTGCGCCCCCGCCACGGCGACCGTGCTGCGGGCCCAGGGCGGGGACGTGCTCCTCACCGACGGCCCCTACACCGAAGGCAAGGAACATCTCGGCGGATTCACCATCGTCGAGGCGCCCGACCTGGACGCCGCCCTCGAATGGGGTCGCAAACTCACCCGGGCGACGACCCTTCCGATCGAGGTCCGGCCGTTCGTACACCACGGTGGAGCCGGCGACTGACGTGGTCGGGTCCGCCGACATCGAACGGGTGTTCCGCGAGGAACACGGCCGCGCGGTGTCCGTCCTGGTCGGCGTGTTCGGCGACCTCGACATCGCCGAGGACGCCGTCCAGGACGCGTTCACCGAGGCGGTGCGGCGCTGGCCCTCGTCCGGGCTGCCGCCGAGCCCGGCCGGATGGATCATCACCACCGCCCGGCGCCGCACGATCGATCGGCTCCGGCGCGAGGCCACCCGGCACGACCGCCACGCGCAGGCCGCCCTGTTGCTCGCCCGCGACGAACCGGTGGAGGAGGGCGTCGTGCACGATGACCGGCTACGCCTGATCTTCACGTGCTGCCACCCGGCGCTCGCCCCCGCCGCCCAGGTCGCGCTGACCCTCCGCCTCCTGGGCGGGCTCGGCACCGCGGAGATCGCGCGCGCATTCCTGGTCCCCGAGCCGACCATGGCGCAGCGCCTCGTCCGGGCCAAGGGGAAGATCCGGGACGCCCGGATCCCCTACCGGGTGCCGAGCGAGACCGATCTGCCGGACCGCCTCCGCGCCGTCCTGGCCGTCGTCTATCTGATCTTCAACGAGGGCTACACGGCCAGTTCCGGGGACCGGCTGACGCGGGCGGACCTGTGCGCCGAGGCCATCCGCCTCGGCCGGGTCCTGGCCGCGCTGATGCCCGACGAACCGGAGGTCACCGGGCTGCTCGCGTTGATGGTGCTGATCGAGTCGCGGCGAGACGCCCGCACCGACGGCGACGGCCGGCTCGTGCTCCTGCCCGATCAGGACCGCAGTCGGTGGGATCGTGACCTCGTCGCCGAGGGGCAGTCGCTGGTGCGGGAGTGCCTGCGACGGAACACGCCCGGGCAGTATCAGATTCAGGCCGCGATCAACGCCGTCCACAGCGATGCGGAGACGGCCGCCGACACCGACTGGTGGCAGATCCTGCAGTTGTACGACCAGTTGATGTCGGTGGCGCCGAGTCCGGTGGTGGCCCTGAACCGGGCGGTCGCCGTCGCCGAGGTCAGGGGACCGGAGCAGGGGTTGGCCCTCGTCGACCAGCTCGACCTCGGCAAATACCACCTGTACCACGCGGTGCGGGCCGATCTGCTCCGCAGACTCGGACGTCCCGACGAGGCGGCGCGCGCATACGAGACGGCGCGCGACCGCACCGAGAACGCTGCCGAGCGGGAATTCCTTCGGGAACAGCGCGATTCGCTCCGATGACCCGGACTGCCGGTCAGAGACCCAGGCCCGGCGGCAGGCACACCGACCCGAAACACGTTTCCGTGCTCACGGTGACGGGGAGAGGCTCCGCCGTCGCCGGCTTCGCGTATGCGGTCTCCGGGAGCGGCGCCGAACCCCACACCTCGTCACCGGGGCCCGCGTTCTCACTGCAGATCCAGTGGACCAGGTAGTCGCCGTCGGGCACCGCGTCGAACACGAAGTCCCGCGGTCCCGGCCCGATCACCACATTCGATGCGTGGAACATCGCCACGGACTCGGGGTTCACGATGTCATCCGCCGCATGCAGCCCGCCGAGTCCGCACACGATGTCCGCACCGGTGTCGTTCGCGATCGTCGTCGTGACGGTGCTCCCGGCCACCGCGGCGGCCAGGGTCACGTCGGGTGGGTCCGCGGCGACGGGAGCGGCCAGGAACAGGGGGAGGGGGCCTGCGGCGATCAGCGTGACCGCGGCCCGGGGCACGAGTGTCATCAGCGGAACCTTCGTTCTCGGCGGTCTCACTCCGGACTTCACGGTGTTGATACCCGCGGTGCGGGCGGATAAACGGCGGCGGGCGACACGTCAAGTTCCCCCGGTGGATCATTCGACGGCACCCGCCGGGGATCGGAGCATTCAGCGTCGGCGGCGTTTGGCGCGGGCGGCGAACTCGTCCAGCACCCGGACCACGTCCTTGGCCTGCCAGATCCGGTTCCGTCGCCCGTCGGTGATCTGGGTGAGGATCCCGGCGTCGACCAGGCGGTCGATGGCGATCTGCGCGTTGGCGCCGGTCACCCCGAGCGTGGATGTGACGAGCTTGTTGTCGACGACCGGTTGGCGAAGGAGCAAGTCCACCAGCCGGTGTACCGCCGCGCCGCGCCGCGCCGTCACACGGGTGCGCCAGTCGGCTCGAACCGCTTCCAGGTCCTGAACGAGGGTGCGACCGTTGGCGACCGCACCGAACGATGCCTCCGCGATCGACCGGACGATCGGCTCGACGTTCCCGGACCGGTACTCGCCGAGTGCGTCGAAATACTCTGCGGTGTCGTGTAGTAGGCCCGCGGACACCGGAACGGCAACACTGCGGGTGAGCTGTCCGCCGCGCAGCATCGCCTGGATCAGGGCGCGTCCGACACGCCCGTTGCCGTCCGGGAACGGGTGGATGGTTTCGAACTGCGCGTGCGCGACCGCTATCTGCGCGATCACGGGCACATCGACGCGGTTGGCGAAGACGATCAAGTCGTCGATCAGTGCGGGAACCCGGTCATGGTGCGGGGGGACGAATTGCGCGGTGTGGGGTCCGAGGCTTCCGCCGCCGATCCAGACCTGCTGCTGCCGCCATCGACCGGCGATGTTCGGATCGCCGTGTTCGAGCAGCGCGCGATGCATCTGCAGGATCGCCTCGGCGTCGATGGAGTCGGACAACTCCAACGCGGCGTGCATGGCGCGGACGTTTCCGACGATCAGGCGGGCGTTGCGGGAGGCGTGCTCGCCGAGTTCGGCCAGCGCGATCTGCCGCGCCCCGCTGCTGAGGTTCTCGATCTCCGAGCTCGACGCACTCTCGGTGCGGAGCAGAATGGAGGCGAACGGGGCGGTGATGTGGCCGACCTCGACGTCGAAACGGGTGAGCTCGGTCGCCGCGTCCTCCGTCAGCGATTGCAGCTCGCCGCTCAGTGAGATGGTTTGCTCCGCGATGAACGCCGGTACTGCCGCACGGTAGGGGCCGGCAGTGAGGCGCCGCTCGCGCCGAGAGCCGTAGTCGCCGGCGGTGCTGACCCACGGATGCTGCTCGTAGGCGACAGGAGGCCACAAGAGTCCGCCGTTAACCGATGCCACCCAGCGAACATACCATTGGTTAATAAGTTATCCAATGGTATGGACCCTGGGTAGTGGCGGTGTGCAACGCGATCGAGCGCCGGTTCTACGACTTCGGTTCCGGCGCCCAAGCGTGTTCCGCGTGATTCTCGGTGTTCCCGTGTTCATCACGCTGTGACCGGCGTCGCCGGGAGGCGGTGATTCGGCGACCGATGATTCCGTGCTGGGGTGCGAACAGGTAGACCAGCGCGAATGCCGCACCCTGGGACAGCACCACCATGCCGCCGCTGGCCGTGTCGAGGTGATAGCTCAGGTACAGGCCGATGACGGCGCAGGCTGCCGAGATCGCCGGGGCGATGACCAGCATCCGGTGGAAGCTGTCGGTCAGCAGGTACGCGGTGGCTCCGGGAATGATCAGCATCGCGACGACCAGGATGACGCCGACGGCCTGCAGGGCCACCACCGCCGTCAGGGCCAGCAGCCCCAGGAGCGCGGCCCCGAGCAGGCGCGGGTTCAGGCCGATCGCGTGGGCGTGGGTGGGGTCGAAGGCGTACAGCGTGAAGTCGCGGCGCTTGACGATCAGTGCGACGAAGACGAAGGCCCCGAGTAGGGCGATCTGGACGAGGTCGGAGCGGCTCACACCCAGCAGGTTGCCGAAGATGATGTGGTTGAGGTCGGTTTGGCTCGGGGTGACCGAGACCAGCACCAGCCCGAGCGCGAACAGGGTGGAGAACACGATGCCGATCGCGGCGTCCTCCTTGACGCGGCTGGTGTCGCGGACCACCCCGATCAGTGCCACGGCAAGGAACCCGAAGATCACCGCGCCGATCGCGAACGGGGCGCCGACGATGTAGGCCAGGACGACGCCGGGCAGGACGGCGTGCGAGACCGCGTCACCCATCAGTGACCAGCCAATCAGAACCAGCCAGCACGACAGCACCGCGCACACCACGGCGGCGATCAGGGTGGTGATCAGCGCGCGGACCATGAAGTCGTAGCGCAGCGGGTCGACGAAGAAGTCGATGACATCCATTGATTCTCAGGTCCTTGTCATGACGTCGAGGCCGAAGGCGGCCGCCAGGTTCTCCGGTTGCAGCACGACCGTCGGGTCACCGTGCATGAGGACGGTGCGCATCAGCAGGATCGCCTCGTCGGCCAGGGTGGGCAGTGCGTGCAGGTCGTGGGTGGAGACCAGGATCGCCGCACCCGCGGCCGCGAGTTCACGCAGCAGTGCGGTGATGGTGGCTTCGGAGCGTTTGTCGACCCCGGCGAACGGTTCGTCGAGGAGAAGGATGGTGGCGCCCTGTGCGATTCCGCGGGCGACGAAGGTGCGCTTCTTCTGGCCGCCGGACAGTTGCCCGATCTGCCGGTCCGCCAGTTCGGTCAGTTCGACGCGTTCGAGGGCGTGGTCGACGGCCTCGCGGTCAGCTCTGCCGGGCCGCCGGGTCAGCCCCATGTGCCCGTAGCGGCCGGTCATCACCACGTCCCGCACCGAGAGGGGGAACGTCCAGTCCACGTCCTCGCTCTGCGGAACGTAACCCAGCACACCGGTCTTGCGTGCCGCGGCGGGCGCCGTGCCGTTGATGCGGACCGTGCCGGAGTCGGGTTTGACGGTGCCCATGATCGTCTTGAACAGGGTGGACTTTCCGGAACCGTTCATGCCGACGAGACCGCAGACGCGTCCGGGGTGCAGGGCAAGCGAGACCTGGTCGAGCGCAAGGACATCGCCGTAGTGGACGGTGACGTCCTGCACCTCGACGGCCGGCCGGGTGGTCATGATTGCTGCCCGTTCAGTGCGGCGGTGAGGGTGTCGGCGTCGTGCCGGATCAGATCCAGGTACGTCGGCACGGGCCCGTCCGCCTCGGACAGCGAGTCGACGTAGAGGGTGCCACCGAACGCGGCGCCCGTGGCTTCGACGACGCGTTGCATCGGCGCATCCGACACCGTGGATTCGCAGAACACCGCCGGAACCCGATTGTCCTTGACGAACTCGATCGTCGAAGCGATCTGCTGGGGCGTGGCCTGCTGTTCGGCGTTGACCGGCCAGATGTACTTCTCGGTCAGCCCCGCGTCCCGGGCCAGATACGAGAACGCTCCCTCGCACGTGACCAGCGCCCGTTCGTTGACCGGCAGTGCCCCCAGCTCGGCGACCAACTCGTCCTGCACCTTCTGCAGCTGCGCCTTGTACGTGTCGCCGTTGATGCGATAGTCCGGAGCATGTGCCGAATCGAGTTCGCTCAACGCGGCGACCATGTTGTCGACGTAGATCTGCACGTTCAACGGTGACATCCAGGCGTGCGGATTCGGTTTGCCCGCGTAGGCGTCCTCGCCGATGGCGATCGGCTCGACGCCGTCGCTGACGACCACGTGCTCGACGTCCAAGCCGTCGACGAACTGGGCGAACCACGCCTCCAGGTTCATCCCGTTGTCGAGGATCAGGTCGGCCTCGGCTGCCTTCTTGATATCGCCCGGGGTGGGTTCGTATCCGTGGATTTCCGCGCCGGCCTTGGTGATCGACTCGACGGTCACGTGCTCGCCTCCGACGTTCGCGGCGATATCGGCGAGAACGGTGAACGTCGTCAACACCACCGGTTTGTCGTTTTCCGGCCCGTCGCCCGTGCCGCATCCCGACAGCATCAGCGCCGTGGCAAGAGCTGTCAGCACGGCGGCACCGGCTGCCGGCTGTCGTCGCGCACCCACCTTGAAGCCCGTTGTTTTCACGGTCGAATCATAATGTTCGGCTGACCGAAACCACAAGAGGGCGGAAACCGCAGTCACGTCGTCGGTCGACGGAAGTCGCCGTTGGAGCCCGCCTGGGACCGCCGTGCCGCGACTGTGTCGGCGCTGGACCCGATCGTGGGCGCGAGCCGCCACAATCCAGCGGCGGCGAGAATGTGCCACAGCGCGTGGCCCTGCAGGACACTGCTGGGCCGGCAGATCGACGTCCGGTCGCCGATGGTGCCGAGCAGCGCGCCGGACACGAGAAGCAGTGCCGCGACGACGGTCGTGCGCCGCAGCTGCGGATGGACGCGGGCGCGTTCCAGACCGAGTCCCACGGCGACCGCGGCGAGTATTGCCTGCACAATCGTGGAGGCCGTCGGGCCGGCCGCCACCGCGGGGATCATCATGACCGGGACGGCAAGCCACCACACCGGCGACAGCCGCCGGCCGAACCGGTTGGAGGCGGCGTCGACGGCGAGGTAGGCCAGCAGTGTCGCGATCGGGATGTCGTGTGCGTAGGCCTGCCAGGGTGGGTTGGGTCCGTGTGCAACGAGCGACCCGGCGCCGACCGCGATGACAAGGAGGCCGTACGTCACGGTCGGCGCGCCGTGCGGACGACGCGCGACGACCGCGAGACCGGCAATCACGAAGGCGAGGCTGGTGACGGCGGCCGCCGGCTGCCCGATGAAACCTGCGTCGCGATACAGCTCGCAGGCATTCGCCAGCATCATGTCTTCGAGGTTTCCAAAGAGGTCCGCCGGCCGCAATCGCGGTAGCGCCGGCGGGAAGATGGGCAGGCAGTCACACGGTGGCCCCCGTGCGGACACCGAAGTCGGTGTCGTGTCAGCTCGCCCGCGCGACGTCGGCTTCCGTGTCCTCGATGCGGCGCTCGAGGTAGTGCAGTTGCGCGATCGCGTTGCGGGCGGTGATCTGCTGGTGGGTGTTGGTCAGTTGACCGCGCCAGGTGCCGAGGAAGGTCCAGGCCCACGACAGCAGGGTCGCGAGGCGGCTGCGGAAGCCGACGACATAGACGACGTGCACGGCCAGCCACATGATCCACGCGAGGAAACCGGTCAGCTCGAGGCCGCCGATCTTGGCGACCGCGTTGAATCGGCAAATGGTTGCCATCGAGCCCTTGTCGCGGTACCGGAAGGGGTTCCGTTCCGGTACCGGGCGTCCCTTGGCTGCGGCGGTGACCTCGGCGGCGATCTGTTTCGCGGCGTAGCGGCCCCCTTGGATCGCGACCTGGGCGACGCCGGGCAGACGATCGCGCGACATCATGTCGCCGACAACGAACACATTCGGATTGTCCGGCAGGGTGAGGTCTTCGTCGACGGCCACGCGGCCTGCGCGGTCGATGTCGGCGCCGGACTGTTCGGCGAGCTGGCGACCGAGGGGACTCGCGGCCACTCCCGCGGACCAGACCTTGCAGGCGGATTCGATGCGGTGCTCGGTGCCGTCGGCGTCGCGAACGGTTAGTCCGTGGGCGTCGACGTCGGTCACCGACGCACCCAGCCGCACCTCGACGCCCAGCTTTTCGAGGGTTTCCGCCGCCTCGGAGCCGAGGTTGTCCCCGAACGGCGGGAGTACCGCCGAGGCGGCGTCGAGCAGGACGATCCGCGCATCCCGGGGATCGAAGTTGGAGTACGCCCCAACGAGTGTGCGGTGTGCGAGTTCGGCGATCTGGCCGGCCATCTCGACGCCGGTGGGGCCGGCACCGACGACGACGAAGGTGAGTAGGCGTGCCCGCTCCTGCGGGTCGGTGGTGACCTCTGCCTGCTCGAACGCGCCGAGGATCCGGCCGCGGAGTTCGAGGGCGTCGTCGATCGTCTTCATGCCGGGTGCGTGCTCGGCGAAGTGGTCGTTGCCGAAATAGGACTGCTGCGCCCCGGCGGAGACGATGAGGCTGTCGTATCCGGTGACGGTGATCTGCCCGAGGTGTTCGGACGTCACCGTACGTTCGGTCAGGTCGATGGTGGTGACGTCGCCGAGTCGGACGGCGGCGTTGGCTTGGTCCTTGAGGATCATCCGCGTCGAGGGGGCGATCTCGCCTTCGGAGAGGATGCCGGTGGCCACCTGGTACAGGAGGGGTTGGAACAGGTGGTGGGTGGTGCGGTCGATCACCGTGACGTCCACGTCCGCGCGGCGGAGGGCCTTCGTTGCGAACAGCCCACCGAAGCCAGATCCGATGACGACGACGCGGTGGCGCGTGGGCGGGGACTGGGGGTTGCTCATGGTGAGCCTTTCCGATCACGCCCAGGGGCGACGATCTCGGTGTCGGGGGAGATGGATGTCAGGGGTCAGGCCAGCAATTCGACTGACAGGCATCAATAGTGAACAAGCGGCGCAGGGAAGCCAAGGTGAGAGAACAAAATTCTCTAGACTGAGCCGATGAAGAAGAATGTTTCAGGCGCGCCGTATGGCGAAGGCTCGGGATCGAATGATGTTCGAACGGGGGCGCCGATCGATGAGATCGACCGAATCCTCCTCGATCAACTCTCGCGCGACGCGCGTACCCCGAACAACGCCCTCGCCGCCCTCGCGGGCATCGCCCCCTCGACCTGCCTGGGCCGGGTGCGTTCGCTGATCGATCGCGGAGTGATCCGCGGATTCCATGCCGACATCGATCCCGCCACCCTCGGCAGGGACCTGCAGGCAATGATCGCAGTGCGAGTACAGGCCAACGCAAGACAGCATCTCGGGCAGCTCGCCGAGCAACTCGCCACCCTCGACGAGGTGCTGAACGTGTACTTCATCGCCGGCGCCGACGACTACCTCATCCACGTCGCCACCGCGAGCAGCGAAGAGCTGAGACGCTTCGTCCTCGACCACCTCAGCGCACATCCCGCGGTCGCCTCGACGGAAACCATCCTGATCTTCGAGCACGTGCGCCCGCGGCACCGAGCGCCCCGGGCCGAGCAATCGTCGGGCCGATGAGGACTTCCACCGTCCACGCTGCCGTCGTCCAGGGGCCGAGACCGGTACCCGTCAGGCTGCCGTGAGCGCCTTGATGCGGTCGGGCCGGAAACCCGCCCAATGGTCGTCACCCACCACGACGACAGGGGCCTGCAGGTAGCCGAGACCTCTTACGTAGTCATGGGCGTCGGGGTCTCGGGTGATGTCGACGATCGTGTAGTCGAGCCCCTCGTTGTCCAGGGCGCGGTAGGTGGCGGTGCATTGCACGCAGGCCGGCTTGCTGTAGATCGTGATGGTCATGGTGCACTCCGCTCCGTGAGGTGTGCCGGCGGGGGACCGGAAGCATATGCTCTCCGGCCCGGGTTCGCGCGCTGACAGCGCGGAGGCGCCGAGTCCCGCCAACCCATCGAACATACATTCGATTATCTGTTATGGTGACCTTTCGGCGCCAGTGACGGTGTAGGGAAGACTCCGTCACTGGCGCCGTCAATGCAGCGGAAAACACGAGAGCTCTTGTCGCGCAATGCTTGTCGGATAGATTCCGGAGTATCGGCACGGGGGAGAAGCGTCAGGGCGCGGCCCGAACGTCCGTCCCGGCGAGTCGGGGCTGTGCCGTTCCGGGCCGCTGTGGGACGCATCCATGACTTCGTACCGGATTCCTCAGCGTTCAGGGACGGACGCACTCGTTCTCGGTTCCCGCACCCGTTCTCGAGGCCGAGAACGGGTGCGCCTGCGGAAAAGGTGCGCGGCTGTCACCCACAGCGCTCGACGCGCCGACGCTGCCGACCCGTCGTCCGGGCGGGGCGTGGAGGTCGCCGGTGGCGCGGGGCAGGCCCTGCGATCCACTAGTTGACATAATGTCGATTATCGGCAAAAAGGGCCGTTTTATCGCCGCAGGTCAGAGGCCCGGATTTGGCCTGCCCATATACCCCCAGCCGGTCTGCGTCGATCTGGTTCGCCGAGCCCGTCCGGCACTTGTTCGCCGCGTATCCGACTCGGTGCGTCGGCCTCGTAGCGTCGCGGCACGATGCGTCCATCGGCTGCTGAATAATATTCACGCCGCCGGATGTGCGGCCCCGGACCGCTAAGGCCAATTCGGCGGTGTCGTCGAGTGGCCCGCTTTTCCGAATGAATGTTCGGTTTCGGGTCTCCCCTCCCTCCGCCCATGCACCCTCATTACGTCACTGTGACGTAATGAGGGTGCGCCCGGTCCACTCGGAACGTGGCCGGCTTCGGTATCACCCGTGCCAGGATCGAAGGGCAGTCCACAACACGTTCGGAAAGGGTGTGCCGGTGTCCGAATTACTGGTCTTCGACGATGAGCCCGAACCCCGGACTGCGCTCTGGCATGCCTGCACGAGGGTTCCCACGGCCGCCCCGGGCGACTCGGTGACGGCCGTACTGAGCGATATGGCCACTAAGCGGTACGACTGCGCTTCGGTCGTCGCCGTATTGGACGGAGGCCGGCTAGTGGGCGTCGCGACGATAGAACGTATGTTCGGCGCCGCGGACCGTGAGGTTCTGCGCGATGTCATGGATCCGAATCCGCCGACGGTCCGACCCGATACTCACCAGGAACGGGCCGCGTGGCAGGCGGTCCAGCACGGGGAGCCGGGGCTGGCGGTGGTCGATGACGACGGTCGGTTCCGTGGTCTCGTCGCACCACAACAACTTCTCGCGGTACTGCTCCAGGAACACGAGGAGGACCTCTCGCGCCTCGGAGGCTTCCTCCATTCGGTCGAGACCACGCGCGAGACGAGCGTGGAGAACGTACGGCGCAGGCTGTGGCACCGTGTTCCCTGGCTCCTCGTCGGATTGCTGGGTGCCATGGTCTCGGCCGTGTTCATGGCGGCATTCGAAGTCACTCTCGAAGCGAATGTCGCCGTTGCCTACTTCATCCCCGGAATCGTGTATCTCGCAGACGCAGTCGGAACGCAGACCGAGACCTTGGCGATCCGTGGATTGTCAGTCGGGGTGGGAATTCGACGTATCGTGGGGCGCGAGGCGCTCACCGGTCTGTCGGTGGGTGCTCTCCTCGGAGCCGTGATGCTCCCTGTCGTCAGTCTCATGACCGGTGACACGATGCTTGCGCTCGCGGTGGCCGTGGCGGTTCTCGCCGCGAGTGCGATCGCCACCATCGTCGCCATGGTGCTGCCGTGGCTCCTGCAGCGGCTCGGCAAGGATCCGGCATTCGGCTCCGGTCCACTTGCGACTGTCGTTCAGGACCTGCTGTCGATCATGATCTATTTCGCGGCCGTCACGGCGCTTGTCAGTTAGATCCCCCTGCCCGAACCTGCAGCGAGGAGGCGGGACACCGAAAGCGCCTACCCTGCAAGGACCTTGAAAACGTCGTAGACCATCCACGCCGGCCAGAACAACCCTTGGATGATCGCGAGAACATACTCCCAGAATGCGTCCGCCTGCTGCCAGAACCACACCCAGGCTCCGAAGATGCCCAGCGCGTAGATCGCTCCGCCGCCCGCGGCGCCGGTGTTGCCGTCGCTCATGGTCACATACCTTCCCCAGGCCGAAGTGCGTGACACCGGATCGCGAGAAACACGATTGGGCGCCTCGTCTCAGTGTCATTACCGCCGGTCTGCGGTGACAGAGTCATTGGTCACCCGCGGCGCTGCGGCTTTGCCGTAGGGAATCGGGTCCAGGGTCTCAGCCTGGTGACCTTCTCCCCTACGGGCATCACCGGCGGGCCGCAACGATGAAGGTCGAGGCAGAAATTCGGCGCCAGCAACCCTGTAGGAGTGCACCATGTCCGGCCACCGCCCGATCGTTGTAGGGATCGACGGCTCCCCATCGTCGCTGCAGGCTGTTGCATGGGCGGCGAGGGAGGCCGCGCTCCGCAGCTCGCCCCTGTCACTGGTCACGACGATGTTCGTTCCCGGAAGGTACGGCGTCCCGATCGGTGTGCCTGCCAGCTTCTTCCAGGACGAGGAGCGCGACGGTAAGGACAGGTTGGAGCGCGCGGCGCAAACCGCCCGTGCCGCAGTGCCCGAACACCACATCGAGATCGAGACCACCGTCTGCTCCGGGACGCCGGCCGGTGAACTTCTGGAACGTGCGGCGGATTCCACGATGCTCGTTGTGGGTGCGAACAGACGGGGAATCGTAGAGCGCGCCGTCCTGGGATCGGTCAGTTCGGCGGTGGCGACCCACGCCTCATGCCCGGTCGCGGTGATCCGCGGTGAACCTGATCGCAATATCAACGACATCCCCGGACCGGTTGTCGTCGGTGTCGACGGATCACAGCACAGTGAACCGGCCATCTCCATGGCCTTCGAGGAAGCAGGTCTGCGGCAATCGGAACTCGTCGCCGTTCATGCATGGTCCGACATCGTTCTGCAGTTCTCCCCGGACGGAGGCAGCGAGGCGGAGTGGCTGCGGGATGCGGCCAACGAAACGGCCCTGTTGTCCGAGAATCTCGCCGGTCGTGCGGAGAACTATCCGGATGTGAAGGTGCGCACCCTCGTGGTCAGGGATCGCCCCACCCGGCACCTGCGTGAGCAGGCCGAGAATGCGCAGCTTCTCGTGGTGGGGAGCCGGGGGCGAGGAGGGTTTTCCAGCATGCTGCTGGGGTCGACCAGCAGGGCGTTGATGCATTCGGTCGTCTGCCCACTTCTCATTGTTCGCTAGCCGTACCGCGGGGATGCCGCCCAGGAGGAGATGTATCGTGCACGACCCCAGCCTCGGATCAAGCCTGATCGAGTCTCAGCTGCCGAGGTATGAGCAACGCATTCTGCGCACGCAGGTCGTCCGTGCGTCTGCGCCGACGACCTTCGCCGCCATCCGCCGCGTCGACTTCTTCCGGTCGCCGGTGGTCGCGCTCCCGAACCGGGCCCGAATTGCGATCGACACCGTCCGCGGACGTCGGGGCGCCCATCTTCAGGGGAGTCGGTCCGAATTCAGGTTCGACCAGCTGCTGGAACCCGACGGCGGGTTCCATCTTCTCGCGGAGGAGCCGGGACACGCGATGGTGCTCGGGTTCATCGGTCGCTGGTGGGAGAAGGGCTACGGCCGCGTCGAGTGGTCGCCAGCAGACTTCGGCCGGTTCGCCCTTCCCGGATATGGCATCGGCGCTTGGGGTTTCACAGTTCTCACGTACGACGCCCACACGTCTGTCCTGGTCACCGAGGTGCGCGTACACGGCACGGACGACAAGGCACGGCGGAGCTTCCGCGCGTATTGGACGGTGGTGGGCCCGTTCGTCAAGGCGATGGGCGGGCCGGTACTGCGCCTGATCCGTGACGAGGCCGAGTCTCTCTGAGTCGCGGCCCAGCTCGTCATTCGATGGCGGCCCGGAATTGTTCGTGCAGAGCTGCGGCGAGCTCGCGGACCTCGGGTACAACGTCGGGGTCGACGATGATCGTTACTGTCAGCGTGCCCGCATAGGATAGTGCCGCGAACGCGACGCCGACGTTCCCCGCGGTGACGGTGATCGGGGTGATGCCTGTGATCGGTGCCCCGGCGATGACGAGTTGCCCGGGGGGACCCGGGAGGTTCGTCAGGAACGAGTTGACGAGTCGCTGACGGTCGACGAACCACCGAAACAACCGCAGCGCGGCCAGGATCCGGAAAAGTGGTCCGATCAGTGCCGAGGACGTACCTCGGGTTCGCATCTTCTGAACGCGGGTGACGCCCGAAACAGTGGTCAGCCGTTCCTGGAAACTTCCTACCAGCGGTACACGTACCGGCATTACACCGACCTGGTTCCCCAGGTGCCCACTCGTTGCCGAACTCCGGGCCGAGACGGGCACCGACACCACCAGCTCCTGCGGAAACTCCATCCGCTCACGTAGGAGTTCGGCCAATGCCCCAGTGACGGCGACCAACAGAACATCGTTGACGGTGGCACCCGACCTCCGCCCCGCTGCCCGGACACCGTTGAGACCGACGTCGACGGTCACTACCCTGCGACGGGGGCCGGTGGCAGCGTTCAGGGAACACCGCGGTGCCCACCCGCCGCGACCACGACCGAGTTCGGCCCAGCCGCCTCGTATACGAGCAACCCTGTGCGGAAGTCGGCGCAGCGTGCGGAACCGTTCGGAAATGCGGTCAACCAACCGGCCCCGAGGCGGTGCCGCGGTATCGTCGGCCGGCCCAGCCGGGTCCGCGCCGTCGACCAGGCGCGCGAGCACGGCGAGGCCACCGATCCCGTCGGCCACGACGTGATGCAGCACCAGTACCAGACCGGTGTGATCGTCGATGAGACCGGTGACGACGACCGCCCGCCACAATGGTCGTGACCGGGGCAGCGGCCGGGTCACCGCGTCCACCGCGATTGCCAGCGCAGCGTCATGGCCCCCCGGGCTCGGGCACCGGACTCGGGCCACATGGGCGCGGACATCGAAATCGGAGTCGTCGACCCAGTACGGCCGTCCCAGGCCCCGCCGTGGCGTGGCCAGGCGCTGTTGCAGGCGCCGAATGCTGGTGAGCCGTCGTGTGAACGTGGCCTCGACGGTCGCCGCATCCACGTCACCGTCACCGGCAACGAACAGTAAAGCGCCGACGTTCATGGGTACCGGTCCGACGTCTGAGACGAGCGTGATCAGGTCGCCCGAGCAGAGTTGCTCGCGACGGTCGCCGGCGGTCATTCGGAGGCTGCGTCAGCCGCGCGCGACGAGGCGAGGAGGGTCAGGACACCGCGTTCTATCGAGTCGGAGAGGTCGGTGAGGTCCGGTGTGGTGTCGTAGTCCCCGGTGAGACCGAAGGCGAGATGGTCGCTGTAGCTGAGGATCGCGATCCCGATCCGCAGCCGCAGCGCGATCGGCACGTACGGAAAGATCTCCAGGATCGTGCGGCCTATCACGTGTCGTGTGGCTTTCGGACCGGGGACGTTGGTTGCGACGGCGACGACACTGTGCTGAGGAAACCGGGTGGCGAGTCGAACGGCCCAGGCCATGGGCATGAACGGTCCGTACTGGGCCACCGCGGTGAACGCCTTGCCCCCTTCCGCTTCCTTGCTCGCCTTGTGCGTCGTGAGGCGTTCGTGGACGGCGACCAACTGCTCGACCGGGTCTTCGATGTCGACTGGCAGAAAGGGCAGCATGAGCGAGACCTGATTGTGGATCGCATGTTCCTCGGTTGCGGAGCGGACGGACACGGGAACGAGCGTGCGGACCGTGTGGGGTTCGGGACGCTCGCCCCGTTTCAGGAGCAGCTGCCGTAGTCCGGTGGTGATCGCCGCGAGTGCGACGTCGTTCACGGTGACCTGGTACGTGGCGCAGATTTCGCGAACGTCATGCATCCTGACTCGCGCGGCGCAGTAGCGGCGCTGGCGACCGATCGGTCCGATCAGCGAAGTGTCCGTGGATGAGGTCAGTATCTCGGACAGCAGGTGGGTGAGGCCGGTTGCCACGCCGATACCGGCGGCTGTCAGCCGACGTGGAATTGCCAGTGCCGCCGAGACGAGCCGGAGTTGCCGCACCGGGGACAGGAACTCGATCGTCGAGCGGACCAGGCTCTCGACGCTCTCGAGGCGTGTACCGACGGTCGGTACCGGCTCGGCGTCGGTGTCGGGCTCTGCGGTCGTCGACGTTTCGGCCACGACTTCGTCGCACATGGCCTCGAAGAGTTTGGTTCCGGTGATCCCGTCCGCCATGCAGTGATGAATCTTGGTCAGTATGGCCCAGCGGTCGTCGGTGAGGCCTTCGACGACCCAGCATTCCCACAAGGGGCGGTCACGGTCGAGTCGGTGCGCCATGACCCGGGCAACGAAACCGAACAGGGACTCCTCCTCCCCTGGTTCCGGGACGGCGACCCGTCGCAGATGATGGCCGAGGTCGAAATGCGGATCCGGTGACCAGGAGGGTGGGCTGAAGTCGAGTGGGACCGTGTGAACCCTGTCTCGGGCGTGCGGGAGCTTCGCGAAACGTGCGGCGACCGTGTCACGAAATTCGTCTTGCCCGGGAACGGGGCCCTCCATGATGGCGAGAGCACCGATCGTCAGGCTCGCGTGTGGGTCGGAGTCCTCCGTCTCGAGAAAACCCGCGTCCAGGAAGCTCAAGTTGTCGTCCACTGGCTCTGGCCTCACCATTCGGAAATCGTCGTCGTCTTCTTGTGTTCGACATCAATGGGCGTCAGCTGACCGGCCACCCGGGGGCCTTTCCGAGGTTCCTCCACTCGCGGTCCCACTGTGACATCCGGTATCTCGTTCCTGCCCAGCGAATTCCGATCAACATCGTGAGACAGATCGTCGCACCCATTGTCCACAGTGCGAGTGCGGCGCCCACGGCCTCGAATGCGTTCTCGGTGCCTGTCTTCGGCGCATCGACGATCTTGCCGGCCGGGTCGATCCACATGCTGATCGTTTGTCCCGCCTTCGCTTCCGGCGCGGTCAGTACCTGGCCGGTGCGTGTGGTCCCATCCACTGTCCACCGGGCCTGTGCCTGCCCCGTGGCACCCGTTGCCGGGGTGGTATCCGCCAGGTTCACAGTTGGGTCCTCGAGGAGCACTGCCGCGATCTGATGCCGGTTCTCGCGGTCGGCGCGGGATTGGCCGTCGAGGCGTGTGTGAGTAACGGTTCCGAAGGCTGCGGCGAGGGGAACCAAGATCAGCACCAGGGCGACGACGGCGAGGAAGACCGAGGATTCGAGGCGATAGCTTCCCCGCATCAGTCGGTTCCCGCTCCACGGCCCCAATCGCCACATCCGCGATACCAGTGTCTGTTCCCCGATCATGGCGACCTCCTGCGATTGCTCCTTCGAGTGTCGCGCCGGGACAGATGCCGATGTAGGGCCCAAGGTCATCGCTCTGGTCGGATCGGTCCGGCGATCAGGAGGGGACACGGGGTTATGTGCACCAAGGCTGCGCTGGTCGAGCCGAGCGTCATCCCGGAAAAGCCGCCCCGTCCGCGGCTGCCGACGACGATCATCTGGGCTTCGTCGGCCATTTCGAGGAGGTGGCGAACCGGTCGGTCCCGAACGAGGGTCTGTCGCACCCGGACCTCGGGGAATCGTTCACACCATTCGGCGACGCCGGCTTCGAGCACCGACCGCTCCATGGTCTGCTCTTCACCGACGGGGAGTATCGACAGGTCCTGGTCGGACCACGCGTGCAGTGCGATCAGTTCCGTGCTGTGAAGGGAACACTCCTCGAACGCCAGACCGACGGCCCGGGCACTGCTCGGAGATCCGTCGACGCCGACGACGACGGGTCCCGTGCCGTCCGCGACTCTCGACCAGCCGTCGATCACTGCTACAGGGCACTGCGCATGACGCGCCACGGCCGAGGTCACGGAGCCGATCAGCCCGTCAGTGAACTCGCCGAGTCCGCGTCTGCCGAGTACGACCATTATTGCGCCGGCGGATCGGTCGACGAGTGATCCCGGGGCGTTCTGATGGGACACTTCGGCCCGAATGTCGATGTCTGAGTCTGCGGATCCGGCTCGGGCGGTCTCGAGTGCTTCGGCAAGGTCCCGCTCGGCTCGGGCGTGGAGGATTTCAGCGAGTCGCGGCCCATCTTGTGCACCGCGGTACGTGATGCAGGACAACAACAGTAGCGGCGCCCCGCGCACTTCTGCCTCACGTGCGGCCCACCGCACCGCATCCAGCGACGTCCGGATGAGTCAGCATGCCCTACTCACCGGGCGGGTTGCTCGGAGCAGGCCGCTCTCGAACCAGGACTTCCGATAACGGGCGTCTGGGTGTGGGCGACGGTTCCCCCACCCCGGTGCCCGCTCCCACCCTGATCAGAACTTGCGGCATCCCGTCCCCGGAAGACAGCTCCCGCAGCATTGTCCGTGTCGCGGCGCGTTCGGTCAGATGGGTGACGGGGCAGGTGGCGAGTCCGCGGTCCGTGCAGGCGAGCAGAACGGCGGAGAGTGCTTCGCCGCTCCGTAGCCAATCAAGTCTCGAATCCGAGGATGTGGAGAGCAGGAGGATCGCGGCGCTGTCTTCCGACGGGCCGCCGTCGGGTGTGCTCGCGCGGCCGGGTGGAAACTCACGTGAGAGGTGCACCGAGTGCTGCTGCGAGTCGGACGGGCGCGCCTGTTCCGGCACACCGTCGGGGAACAGTCCGCGCCCCGACCACCACCGCAGTTCGGCTTGGTAGGTGGGGTCGTCGTGCCGTAAACCGGTCATCCGGCGTGATGCGTCCTCGAGTGCGGGACGGCTTCGCTCGCCGAGGTCTTCGAGTTCGACGCCTGTTCCTGCAATGATTCGCACCAGCTGTTCGAGTGTCTCCGTCCATGCGGGCGGTGCGTCCAGTGGCAGTCGTTCGGTTCGCCTTCGTTCGATCGCCGCCGCCATTCGGGCGACGAAATCTGTCGGTGTCGGAGCCGGGACGAAGCCGATCGTCGACAGAAGTTGCCGGTCGGAGGAACGCGGCAGCCGTTCGATCAGAGGACGCCAGCGATTCGCCGCGAAGGCGTACTCGAGGTGATTCAAGGCCGCACCGCAGGAGATCACCATCTGACGGCCGAAGCCATCGGTGGCGGGTAGCAGCCGGTCGGGATCGCTGTACAACCGCAGGGCAGTGCCCATCACCCAACGCCACGGTTGGCTGTTGTGCAGTGACGGCGCGCGACACGCCAGCGCCACAGCTGACTCGACCGTACGTCGGTCGGGTACCACGGGCAGTTCTCGCGTGTTCACAGTGCGTCCGTGAATGTGGTGGGTGCTCCGCCGATCATCGTGTCTCCTGAGTTGTACTGGCTTCGAGTGTTGTGCTCGCAGCTCGGTGACTCTAGGGCCGTTGGTCATCGACGCCGCCGAGGAAGGTTGCACCATCTGACCGGCACATTTGCGGTGTAGCGGTCGCCGAACTCCACGACCTGATCAGGGACCGTGTCGGTGTCACAGTGAACCTTGCTGATCATGACCGGACGAGAAGCTGCGCGTCCACACACCAGCGGAGCAATACTTCGCCCACTCCACCGGACTCGACAATCTCTCGCACGGCGACGTCGGGGTATCGTTCGGCCAGTCCCGCGAGACTTTCCGCCAGAACCGCAACGCTCCCGTTGACGGGCCGCGACCTCATCCGGTGCGTTCTCGGTTTCGGGCCGCACCACGACCCGGCACCGGGAGTGATGGGCGAGTCGCAACGCCGTCGCATTCAAATATCCTTCCACCGGGCCTCGTGCCGTCGACCCGATCACCACCATGGACGCCGAGTCCGCCAACGGCAACAGGGCGCAGGGCGCCGTCGATCCGGCCGGTAGGAAACACTCCACGGCGAGGGCACTCCGGTCGGCTCTGATGCTGCGCACCGCATCGGCCAGGAACGTTTCCCCTGCGATGTGGTCCTCGTCTTCCGACGGCAGGGGCCGCGGTTCTGTGTAGAAGACCGGGTGTGGGGGAAGCACGTGAACCAGGTGCAGCGTTGTTCCCTGCCTCTCCGCAACCGCGGCGGCCCAGTGTGCAGAGGCTCTCGCTGCCGCCGAGTCGTCGACTCCGACGACAACCGGGGCGAGAGAAGGTGTCCCCGCGTCGGTCACGGTCGACTCACCGCGTGCACACCATGCGGATGGCGATAGCGCCGGACGTCTTCCCAGGTTTGCAGCGGGCGCATACCCGTCGGTGGTCTTCCGGCCCGAATCGTCGACAGGTCTCCGTCAGTGACCATCGGCCCTAACCTCGGGCCACGGATAGGCGAACACTGAGGTGGACGCACCGACTGTCCGACCCAGGTCAGGGCGGAGTGCGATTCACCGAGGAGGCGATCGTGGACAGCACCATTCCCGACGAGAACGTCGTTCGCATTGCCGTGGACCTCGCCTGCCGGGCACCGTCGGTACACAACAGTCAACCGTGGCAGTGGACGTACGCCGACGGCCAGCTCGACCTCTACACCGAACGTGGGCGGCTTCTGGCCTCGACGGACCCGTCGGGCCGACAGTTGGTCGTCAGTTGTGGTGCGGCGCTGAATCATCTCCAGACGGCATTGACAGGGCTCAAATGGTCCGTCGACATCCGGCGCGTCCCGGAGGGTCCGCACTCGGGGCACCTGGCGACGATTCGGTTCCGCCACGACGCCCGGCCTCAGTCGCACGACTTCGATCTGCTCGCGGCGATCCGGCACCGGTATTCCGACCGCAGGCCATTCGGCCCGATCAGCGTGAAGACCCCGTTGCCCACGGCATTGACCGACATGGCGCGGGGCATGGACGTCCACCTGACACGGCTGGGACAGGATGCTCGTCCGACCCTTGCGAAGGCGACGGAGTTGACTGCGGCGGCACGGAAATACGATTCCGCGTACCAGGCCGAGCTCCACTGGTGGGCCGGTCATTCGATTCCTCAGGGTGGAATACCCGCAGATTCGCTCGCGACCGCGGAGAACCGTGACCGCGTCGACATCGGGCGCCGCTTTCCCGCAGGCCGCGACAACAACGCGACCGCGGAGATCGACCGCTCGACGGTTCTCGTGCTGAGCACCGACACCGACAGCCGCGATGCGTGGCTCAGGGCTGGTGAGGCCCTGTCCGCGGTGCTGCTGGAGGCTACCGTCGGCGGTCTCGCGACCTGCCCGCTGACGCACACGACCGAACTACGGCAGAGCCGGGAGATGATCCGCGAACTACTCCCCGACCGCGGCTTCCCGCAGGCCCTGATTCGGGTAGGCACGACTGAGAAGAAGTCTCCGCCACGGCAGACTCCGCGACGCCCCGTCGAGTCGGTGTTCTCGATCGGCCGCCGCCACTCCGCTCGTTGACGATTCCGGCGACACCTGCGCACGGTCAGGACATTCGGTCGGAGGGCTCACTGATCACCGACAGCACCGCCGACACCGCCGTGTCGACAGCTCGGCCCACCGCGGGTGAGAGCCCGCGGCCACCCCCCCAGATCAGCGACCTCCACCGCCAGGACGATCATTCTGTGGGGCAGCCGATCGAGCACGGCGCCGAGGCGGATTGTCTGGTCGAGCGCGATTCCGTGCGTGCTGAACGACCCCGCCCGAACGTCGCCGAGCTCGTCCGGAGTGAGCTGATACACGGCGCCGGGTCGCAGACGACGGCGTCCACGATGACGGCCAGCTGCGCACCGGTCCACGCTTCGAGCAGAGTGCCCGGGTCCCCATCGGATACCGACACGCACACGTCCGGGGCGACGTGGTCCGCGACCTGCCGCGCAACGATCGGGCCGATCCCGTCGTCGCGGCGGAGATCGTTTCCCAGCCCGATCACCACGACGGTCATCGGCGGTCGAGCGTGAGGGTCAGAAAGTGGGTGGCGCAGGAGATGCACGGATCGTAGTTGCGGATGGTTCGTTCGCACAGCGTTGTCAGATCGTCATCGGCCGGCATGAGATTTCCGTCCACCGCGCGCCGTAGATCGTGTTCGATGGCAGCCTGATTCTGCGAGGTCGGAGGAATGATGATGGCGGCGCGGATCGATCGGGTGGGATCGAACTCGTATCGGTGATACAGCAGTCCACGGGGTGCCTCGCTGACCCCGTGCCCGACCGTGCGTATCGGTGGCCCGGCGGTGAAGGGCTCCGCAGGCCGCTCGTAGCGGTCGATGATCCGCAACGCTTCCTCGACGGCGTAGACGACCTCGACGGCGCGGACGACGATGCTGCGGTACGGGTTCCGGCACTGCGCGCCCAGCCCGGCATCGGCGGCGGTCTGCGCCGACACTCCGGCAAGCTGCGACGAGTTGAGTGAGTATCGAGCCAGTGGTCCGGTGAGGTACCGGCGGCCGTCGAGCTCGGCGTGGAGCGCGGTCGAGTTCGGGACCTGACGCTCGGCCACGTGCTTCGGGAATTCGTCAGCGGTGCAACGTAATCCGGTCGACGACCAGATCTCGCCGTCGTCGATCGCGTAGCTGGAGTCGTCGTGAAGTGCGAGGAGGTCGTGGTCGAGTTCGACGTCGGGGAAGTCGAAGGACGACACCCATCGGACGGTTGCCACGGCGTGATCGAGTGCCGTGCACAGTTCGTCGGACAGGGGAATCAGTTCGGCTGTGGTCGGCATCCGGTGGAACCCGCCGATTCGGACGTTGACCGGGTGGATCGGTCTGCCACCGATCACATCGAGGATCGCGTTTCCGGCCTTCTTCAACGACAGGCCCCGCTCGACGGCCTCCCGATCGCGCCGGGCGAGGGCAATCGAATCCGGGAGCCCCAGAAAGTCGGGTGCGTGCAGGAAGTAGATGTGCAGCACGTGACTGGCAATCCACTCGCCGCAGTACAGAAGTCGCCGCAGATCCCTCACCGCGTCGTCGAGTTCGAGTTCGCATGCCTGCTCGATGGCATTGCATGCGCTCACCTGGTAGGCGACCGGGCAGATACCGCAGATACGCGAGGTGATGTCCGGGGGTTCGAGAAAGTGGCGGCCGCGGAGGAAGGATTCGAAGAAGCGGGGCGGCTCGTAGATGTTGAGTTCGACGCGTTCGGCTCTCCCCTCGCGCACGGTGACGTCGACCCGGCCCTCACCCTCGACCCCGGCGAGGGCGCGCACGGTCAGTTCCCTATTCCGGGGCGCCACGGTCGTGCCCTTCCGATCCGTACGCCGCCACGTTGAATGTGGCGAAGATGCGGCCTATGGCGTCCTCGTTCATCCCGCACGTGCGCAGCCACCCGCTCATCGCGGCGAGATTCGGGTCGGTGGTGGGACCGAAGCAGCCATAGCACCCCCGCGACACCGACGGACACTGCGCGCCGCACCCGGAGTGGGTCACCGAGCCGAGGCACGGTGTTCCGTCGGCGACCATCACACACGTCAGTCCGCGCCGCTTGCACTCGGTGCAGGTTTCGAGTGCGACGGTGCCGCGGCCGGGTACCAGCGTGGTCAGGACGACACTTCCGGTGCCGAGCAGCCAGCACCGGGTCGCCGGTTCGTTCTCGCGGAAGACGAATTCCCCCGCGGCGAATCGAACCGGGGTGCTGAGTTCTGCGAGCCGCAGCCGGTGCCTGTGGCCGAGGTGGCCGAGGGCAGGGGCAGCGGCGCTTCGTCGGCGTTCACCGTTGCTCCCGGTCGTCCTCCGGCCGATACGCCGGCATGAGCTGGACGAGCCGTGCCGCCTCTTCGGTGATGTCAATACCGACTGGGCACCAGTCGATGCACCGTCCGCATCCCACGCACCCGGAGCTGCCGAACTGGTCGAACCACGTGCCGAGTTTGTGGGACATCCACTGCCGGTACCGGCTCTCCCCTGACGTCCGGACGTTCCCGCCGTGGACGTGGCTGAAATCGGGTTCGAAACACGACGACCAATGCTGCCAGCGCTCGCCGGTCAGATCGGTGACGTCCTCACTGGTGGTGCAGAAGCAGGTGGGGCACACCATGGTGCAGTTTCCACAGGTCAGGCACCGGCTGACGACGTCCTCCCAGACGTCGGCTCCGCGCGTCGCGGAGCAGTGCACGAAGATCCACCTCGGGCATTGCCCGTCCCATCCGGCCGGCTGCGGTGCTCACGGCGTTCCGGGCCTCGTCGACCTCTGCGGTCGCGGCGGTGCGGTGGGCGACCTCGGCGAGGACGGCGGCACCGGATTCGGTGCCGGCCTCGACGACGAAGCGGTGACCGTTGTCGTCGATGCGCTCGGTCAGTGCCAGGTCGTATCCGGGGCCGGCCGCCGGTCCGGTCCCCATCGAGGCACAGAAACACACACCTCCGGGTTCGGTGCAGTGGGCGGCCACGATGAACAGGTGCCGGAACCTGCGGGCGGTGGTGCTGTCGGAATCAGGGTCCGGGCACAGCACCCGGCGCAGGACCGCGATCGCCGCGAGATCACAGCCTCGAACCCCCACGAATGCGTAGGGCCACTCGTCGGGTGCCGGTGCGATGAAGGCACCGTCCCGGTCGACGGACCACTGCTGCTGTCGTGGCGGATGGAGGAAGCGTTTCCACGACTGCGGGCCGGCCGAGTGGCCGAAGACCGCGGCGTCGTCCCGCCGACGCAGCCGATACGTCCCGGGCCCGGTTGTCACACCCCAGCCGGACGGTAGCTGCGCGCCGGATTCGAGTTCGGCGAGAACGATGGCCGAGTCCTCGACGGTGGGACCGACAACGCAATAGCCGCGGGCGCGGAGGGCCTCGATCAGTTGGTCGAGGCCGCGGCGATTCAGAACACTCGCATCGGTGTGCACGGTCGATTGCCCATCCATGCGCTCACTCCTTTTGCCTTACCGGCGGGTCCGGTCACTCGGTGAGGTGAACGCGGCTGTGCGTGGCCGCTTCTACGTCGGACGCGGTGAGCTCGATCAATTGGTGGGCCAGGTCGGCCAACGCACGTGCCGTGGCCAGTTCGTCCCCGATCTCGGGGATCTCGGTGTCCGCGGGATTCCGGCGGGCGAGCCCGACCCCGACGAGGGTGTGGGTATCGCGGGTTCGGAGCCGGGCCTGTGCCCGGGTCCTGGATCCACCCTCGTCGGCGTCGTGTTCGTCGATGACGATCTCCACGGACCACTTCTTCTCGTTCATGTTCATCGGCCTCCGTTCGGTGTGGACGCGGTGTCGCGCCCTCGATGTGGTTCTCGGGTATGGGGTGTGCCGCGATCACGAGGCCACGACCACCCTCGTATCGGTTGTCTTCGCGCACAGCCCGAGGACGGCGCGAAACCCGTCGGCTATCGAATCGGTCAAGGCGGCGAGATCCGGGACGGCATCGGCGTCGGCGTTGATCCCGACACAGCATCGTGAGGTGTAGGACATCAAGGTGACGTTGAACGCCGATCCGAGTGTGGGGCTGAACGCGTAGTAGTGCAGAATCTCCGACCCGGCGACGAACAGTGGCACCGGCGATCCGACGACGTTCGAGGCGACGAAGTCGACGTGTTTGAGCATGTTTCCGAGTGTCGAGGCTGGAAGCAGGTTCAAGGCGCCGGCGATCGTCGGTGACAGCGGAATCGCGGACTCGTGGCGCCAGGCATCCACCGTGGCGTGCACCCGGCGCATCAACTCGGCGGGGTCGTCGATGTCGGTGGGTAGTGCAAAACGTGCCAGGGTGATGCGGTTGCCTCCCACCTGGTCCGTCTCGGCACGCAGGCTGATCGGCAGCGTCATCCGCAGTTCGCTGATCTCGGCGCCGTGCAGTCGGTGGTACTTCGCCATTCCCAGCAGGACAGCAGCCAGAAACGCGTCGTTGATCGAACCGGCACCCGCCGCGGCCGCCTGAGCGAGCGCCTCCACCGGCACGTCGAGCACCGCACAGTGACGCCGCGTGCTGCGTTTCGACATCACCGGGGACAGCGTGGACACCACGGGACGCGTGAGGCGCAGTGTGGAGCCGGCTAGTGCGGCTGCGTCGCGCCAGGTGGCCCTCGGAGTCCGGACCAGTCGAACACTGTTGCGGCCCAGCGCGTTCGATGCCCGGCGGGCCACGTCGGCGGCCGTGTTCCGGTACCAGGAGAGGCGGCCCGGCGGAGTGGGCGATTCACCGTTCGGCGCGGCCGTCCGATGGTCGGTCCGGTCCGGCCGCGGCCCGCCGTCGCGGGTGAAATCCACGATCTCCCGGGCAATCTGCATTCCACTGACACCGTCGGTGAGAGAGTGATGCACCTTCATCACGAGGGCGGACCTGCCGTCGTGGAGTCCGTCGAGAACGGTGAACTCCCACAGCGGACGGCGCTTGTCGAAGGCGGTCATCTCGGCGGTCCGGGCGAAGTCGAGAACCCCGTCCCATGTTCGTGGTTCGGGGAGGGTGTAGCGGCGCAGGTGCCAGCTGAGATCGAAATCGTGATCGTCCGCCCACCTCGGCGGCGCAAAGCCCATCGGAGCCTCGATCGCCGTCCGCCGGAAGAGGGGAACCAGGTCGACCGCCCTGCGCATCATGTCGACGAATCGGCTCTGATCCGGACTGCGGTCGAGCAGCGCGACCGCCACGATGGTCGACCGGAGGATCGGGTCCTGCTCCATCCGCCACGACATGAAGTCCGTCTGGGTCATGTAGCGCTGATTCGTCGTGCTCACGTCGGTCAACTCGCTCGTCGATTGGGTCTGCGGTCGGTCGTCTTCGGTGTGTCCCGCCGGGGCCCGGTCCCTTGGGGTTCCCGGCGGCCACGGGTCACATCGGCATCATGGGCATGGGTGGCAGAACACCCGTGCTGTGCAGCCACATCATGAACATGTGGAACATCTGCATCGCATCCATCACGGTCACCTCCTTCGCCGTGCGCTCGTGTCAGGGTGTCGTCCCGGCGCGCAGAATGGTCAGGCGACTCCGGTATTCCTGCTCGTCGATCTCGCCGCGCGCGAACCGCTCGGCAAGGACCGCCTCAGCACTGCGAAGCGGCGGCGACCCACCGGGCGGTGCCGGGAACGGGTGACTCACATAACGGATCAGCAGGATGATCCCCACGATCAGCAGCCCCCAGAAAAGCGCCATACCGGTGAACATCAGTGCATACCCCCAACCGCCGAAATCATCGTCGTACATCACGGGGCGGCCTCCTACGGTCTGTTCGGCGGTGTGTGTCCGGGTCGGCCCGCCGTACTACCAGTGTCCAACCGTGCGAGGGGTGGTTCACAGGGTCTTTCGGCCGTTTCCGGTGGTGTCGCCCCGGCGGAATCAGCGCGCCGTATCCGGCGTTGTATACAAGCGATGGCGGTGGCGTACCTGCACGGTGAGCCCGTGGTCGACATCTGGTCGGGATGGGCCGCGCGCGACACCCGCTGGCAACCCGACTCCGTGTCGGTGTCCTTCTCCACGGGCAAGGGAGTTGCGAGCACGGTGCTCCACCGGGCTGGTGGACCGCGGACTGATCGACTACGACGCCCGTCGCCACGTATTGGCCCGAGTTCGCGAGTGCCGGCAAGGAGTTGGTGACGGTGCGGGAGCTGTTGACGCACCGGGCCGGTCTGCGCCGCGTGCGCGGACTGGCACCGGGACCCTCGGCGCTGTTCGATCACGACAGCGTCGTCGGCGCACTCGCATCCGCGGCGCCGGATCGTCGCTGAGCCGTCATGCCGGGCTATCACGCCGTCACGTTCGGATCACTGGTCGCGGAACTCACCACTCGGGCGACCGGCTCGTCGTTCACCGACCTCGTCCGTGCCGAGATCGCCGAACCCCTCGGAATCCGGGAGTTCTGGTTTCAGGTTCCCGCGGAGGAACGTCACCGCATCGCGAAGTCCTTCCCGCGCATCACTCCCTTCGGGGTGCCCCTGGGAGACCGTGTCCTTCGCCCTATCGTGCCTGCCCGTGCTGCGAAACATCGCACACGCAGGCATGCCGGAGGGGCCAGGGGCGTAGGTCATCTGGCTGCAACGCGGCAGGCTCGACGCTTGGCCGCCTGGCACAGTCCGGAAAGTGACGGTTGACCCTACTCGGTGGACGACATCGTTGGTTGAATCCGAAGTGACACGACACCCCGGAGTTCGTCATGAATCCCCCACGGCACCATCGTCGACCGGAAGATCAGTCGACACCGAGACACACGCGCTCACCAGCGCCGGACACCAGACGACCGAATCGACTGGCCCGACCCGAGCCCACTGGCGGACTGGTGGGCGCGTGTGATGTCCGGTGCACACCCATCGACGAGAACCGTCGGCTAGAACATGCTCGGGCACCGAGCGCCGGGATCGAGCCCACCAACCGCAGAAGGAGTCGACATGCGAGCACTCGTGGTCTACGAATCGATGTTCGGAAATACCCGGCACGTCGCAGAGGCGATCGCGCGAGGTCTCGAGTCCACGGGAACCGTCACAGCAGTCCCGGTCGCCCGAGCCGGTGACGAAGACTTGTCCGGCTACGATCTCGTGATGGTCGGCGGCCCGACGCATGTCCACGGGATGAGTCGCGAGTCGACCCGCCACGGAGCCGCCGTGACAGCGCACAAACCCGACAGCACTGTGGCACTGGAACCAGACGCGGAAAGCGAGGGCCTCCGCGAATGGCTCGACGGGCTCCCCCCGACCCACGGGAAGGCGGTGGCGTTCGACACTCGCGCCGACGGCCCTGCCCTCCTGACCGGACGAGCATCGAAGGGTATCGGCCGAAAGCTACGCCGGCACGGGTTCGATCTCGTCGCCGAATCCGAGAGTTTCCTCGTCGACAAGGAATCGCGGCTCGAGGAAGGTGAGGAGACACGCGCCGAGCAGTGGGGTCGGACACTCGCCCAGCAGGTCACTTCCGGTCGCGCCTGATCATCGTGCTTCCGACGTAATCTGGGCATACCGACGTCGCGGCAGTTCGGAAAGCAGTTGACATGCGTCCACCACCCGGGGGCTGAGCCCATGTCACACGCTGCGATCGATCTGCGACGGCACGATGCGGTGCTCTTCGACCTCGACGTCGTGATGGCCGAGTCCGCGCGGGCCGACACCACGAGAGCACTCGTCCGTCAGTTGCAGAGTCTCGGGGTGGCGACGGCGGTCTTCTCGACCGATCGCGACGTTCGACCGGTGCTCGACGCCGCGAGAATCGCCGACGTGTTTCCCGTACGGGTCGACGGCGCCTCACCGGTCGACGCCGCCGACCGGCTGGGGGCGCGGCCGGGCGGTGCGGTGGTCGTCACGGCCTCCGGAGAAACGGCTGCCGCGGCCACGCGTGGCGGCTTCGCACTCGTCATCGGGGTCGGTCACGACCACCGCGCCGACGACTTGAGAAGATGCGGAGCAGATATCGTCGTCGTCGACCCCTCCGAGATCCCGTTCCGTGCAGGCGATCTCCGGCTATCCGAAATTCCGGACGCTCTGACCTCTCGGCACGAACTCCCCGCCGTCCTCCGTGTCCGCAGGCCCGCAGTGTTTCTCGACTTCGACGGCACCCTCGCGAATATCGTGTCCGATCCTGCGAAGGCCGTCCTGGTCGACGGTGTGGCCGCCGAGTTGGCCCGATTGACACGCAAGTGTCCGGTGGCCGTGATCAGCGGACGCGACCTCGCGGACGTGCAGACACGGGTCGGTATGGCGGAGATCTGGTATGCGGGCAGCCACGGGTTCGAATTGGCCGGACCGCAGGGGCAGTACTACCAGAATCCCGACGCTCTCGCCGCGGTACCGGTGCTGCATCACGCCACCCGCGCCCTCACCGACCGCCTCCGTGGCGTGCCGGGCGTGTTGATCGAGCCCAAGAAGTACACCGTCGCCGTGCACTATCGCAACGTTGCCGCCGATCGGATAGACGAGGTCGTTGCCACGGTCCACGATGTCGCCACGTCCGGGGAGGTCCGGCTCAGAGTCACCGGGGGTCGCAAGGTCGTCGAACTCCGTCCCGACGTCGATTGGGACAAGGGACGCGCACTGAACTGGGTCCTCGAGCACATCCACGACGCGAGATCCCTACTGCCGATCTACGTCGGCGACGACTTCACCGACGAGGACGCATTCGACGCCGTGACGGCGAACGGGGTGGGGATCGTCGTCCGCAGCAGTGAGGTCGGGGATCGACGGTCTGCGGCACGCTTCGCCGTGACCGATCCAGTTCAGGTCCGCGTACTGCTGCAGCGGCTGGCGGATCGTCTCGGCCGCGACCCCGAGACCGCGTCTGCGGCCGATGCATGGATGCTGTTCTTCGACGGCTATGAACCCCCGACCGAGAAGCTACGGGAGGCCGTCTGCACTCTGGGGAACGGCTACTTCGCCACTCGCGGGTGCGCACCCGAAGCAACCGCCGGCCCGGTCCACTACCCGGGCACGTATCTCGCGGGTGTGTACAACCGCTTGCGCGACGAGCGGGCCGGGATGGAGATCGTGAACGAAAGCATGGTGAACGCGCCGAACTGGCTGACGACGACCTTTCGTATCGAGGGCGGGCCGTGGTTCGACGTCGACGCCGTCGACCTGCTCGAGTACCGCCAGTACCTCAATCTGCGTCGCGCCGTACTCACCCGCCAGTTCCGGTACCGCGACGAGACCGGGCGAACGACGTCGGTCATCCAGCGGCGATTCGTCGCCATGCACCTCCCCCACGTGTGCGCGCTGCAGACGACGATCATCGCCGAGAACTGGTCCGGCTCGGTCGAATTGCGTTCGGCGTTAAATGGTGCGGTTCGCAACACCCTCGTCGAGCGGTACCGGGATCTCGCCGCCGATCATCTCGTACTACTCCATTCGGGCCCGCTGTCGGCGGACTCCGTCCTGCTGGCGATGCAGACCACTCAATCGCGCATACCGGTGGCCATGGCGGCACGAACCACGCTGTTGCCCCGCGACCGACACCGTGAGTGCACCTACCGTCTGCACAATCGCGACGGCCGCATCGGCCACGACATCACGGTCGACCTCACCGAGGGTGAATCCGTGACGTTCGAGAAGATGGTGACGGTGTTCACGGGGCGCGATCACGCATTGTCCGAGCCGGCCGACGAAGCGGCCCGCTGGGTGCCGTCGATCGGCGGGTTCGAGGAAGTGCTGGACGGTCACGTGCTGGCCTGGGAGCACCTGTGGGACCGTATCGGGATCACCCTCGGCGACTACCGGGACGGTCTGCGCATCGCCCGGCTCCATCAGATGCAACTCCTGCAGACGGTGTCGCCGAACACCGCCGACCTCGACGTCGGTGTGCCCGCCCGGGGGTTGCACGGTGAGGCGTATCGGGGCCACGTCTTCTGGGACGAGTTGTTCGTCTTCCCGGTCCGGCGGCCAGCACTGACACGGAGGTGGCGACTACCACATCCGCACACACCGAGAGTCCGGTGCCTGAATCTGCGGGTGCCGATCTTGACCCGGTCGTTGCTGCGCTACCGGTACCGTCGTTTGCCGGAGGCCCGCCGGGCCGCGCGGGCGGCCGGATATCGCGGCGCGATGTTCCCGTGGCAGTCGGGCAGCGACGGCCGGGAGGAAAGCCAGCAACTGCATCTCAACCCGCGGTCCGGTCGTTGGCTCCCAGACCCGAGTTGGCGCCAACACCACATCGGCATCGCGATCGCCTACAACGTGTGGCACTACTACCAGGTCACCGGGGACCTCGAGTCTCTCAGTGATTTCGGCGCCGAGATGCTGGTGGAGATCGCCCGATTCTTCGCAGGCCTCGCCTCCTACGAGGCGCCCGGGGGCGCTACACGATCCGCGGGGTCATGGGACCGGACGAGTTTCATTCCGGCTACCCCGAGGCTCCGCACGAGGGAGTCGACAACAACGCATATACCAACGTCATGGCCGTGTGGGTGATCCTCCGGGCGAGAGAGGCGCTCGATGTGATTCCGGCCCCGGACCGGTCCGATCTCGTCGACTCCCTGAGCTTGGACGTGAGCGAGATGGCCCGGTGGGCGGACGTGAGCCGCCGCATGTTCGTTCCCTTCCACGATCGGGTCATCAGTCAGTTCGAGGGCTACGAGGCGCTGGCGGAACTGAACTGGGCCGGCTACCGGGAGCGGTACACCGACATTCAACGGCTCGACCGCACCCTCGAGGCGGAGGGGGACGACGTCAACCGGTACCGGGCATCGAAGCAGGCCGACGTGTTGATGCTGTTCTATCTGCTGTCCGCCGACGAACTGCGTGATCTGTTCGAACGACTCGGATATCAGCTCGAACCGGAGGCGATACCGCGCACCATCGACTACTACATCGCCCGGACCTCGCACGGTTCCACACTCAGCGCGGTGGTGCATTCCTGGGTGCTGGCCCGCGCCAATCGCGACAAGGCCATGGAGTTCTTCGACAGGGTGCTTGCATCCGACATCACTGACATCCAGGGAGGTACGACCTCCGAGGGGATCCACTTGGCAGCCATGGCGGGGAGTATCGACCTGCTTCAGCGCTGCTTCACGGGACTTGAAACTCGTGGTGATCGCCTCGTTTTCAGCCCGGAATGGCCGAGAACGCTCGGTGCGCTCGAATTCCCGATCGTCTATCGCGGACATCAGTTGTGGCTGACCATCAGCGGTCGCCGCGTTCAGGTCAGTGCGGGCGCCGGAAATCAACGCGCGATCGAGATCTCGTGTCGTGACCAGGTGGTCCGACTGGAGCCGGGGTGCACGGTCAGTCTGGGCTAGCCACCGTCGGCGCTGCCCGTCCACGACCGGCGCCTCCCACGGTCAGCGACGTGGCGCGCAGGGCTGCGGCGAGGGGAACCTGACCGGCCATCCGGGTGTGCGGCCGCGATCGTTCCACTCTCGATCCCACTGGCGCATCCGGCGTCGGCCGTTCGTCCAGCGCACCCCCGAGTACAGCAGGAGGGAGCCGACCGCCGCGGCCGCCCAGACCGACAGTGCCGCGCTCACGGCGATCGCCGCGTTCTGCACTCGAGAACGGGGCTCGGCGACGACGTTGCCGTTTGTGTCCACCCCTACGGTGACCGTGTCGCCGCTGTGCGTGCCGGGTCTGGTTTCCACGGCGGTCGAGCGCAGGGTGCCGTCCGGTGCCGTCCACCGAACGGAACCACGATCAGGATGAATGTGATCAGGACGGCCGCGACGACGGAGTCGCATCGGTCCGTGGCACGCATGAGGGGATTTCGGCTCCAGGGCGCCAGGCGCCACCAGGGCAGTGCCTGATCAGGATCATCACAGCCTCCTCGGACCGTCCTCCTGTTTTCGAGCCTTGCGCGCACGAGGTGAGCGGCTAGGACATGTCTCCTAATAGTTTGAGCCACTCGACGATGCCGGCGAGCAGGAA